>CAZEUQ010000059.1:0-6721 GCA_964515125.1 uncultured Candidatus Peribacteria bacterium | reverse complement strand
GTTGAAGCACCATTTTTTTGGCTTCATATTCACGAATTTTTATTTTTGAAATTTGCTTTTTAGCGTATAAAGCACACTTGCTTACACGCATCGAAGGGAGCGGACACACCAAAAACCAATCAACCCGCCTTCGCCCCTTCGGGGACTACGGCGGGCGGTCCAATAAACGAAGAACTCACTTCCCCCTCTTGCCGCCCGCTCCTCTTCCGTGTAGCGTTGCAACCTGTATGAACATTGATGTCTCATCAGGTCGAACCCGTGAGCCGGCAGGCACAGATCTTGTGCCGCTTATCCTTGGTGAAGAGAAGGGTGAGAAGATCTTTTTAATCCTCCATAGCGAGGGTCGCACAAGCGGAAAGGAGACGCTCCAAGAAGAATCTGCAGCGATTTTAGAACAAGCAGTATTGGGTGGAGATGGCGATGCTTACACCCGCCTGGAAGGGGCATTGAAAGAGTTGAATGGCCTCTTCCGTGGGCTGCTCTTAAGTGGTGCCGTGCGCGATATCCACGCATTGGTAGGAGTCTTTGAGGAAGACGGCATGTTGCATCTTTCTCACGCAGGTCGCGCGGAAGCATATTTGATTCGCGAGGGAACAACAGCACAGATTACGGAATATTCGCGCGGCAAGCCTGTGCCTTCCTTCATTCATATCGCGAGTGGCCCACTGGAAGGAAGGGATCATGTTATTTTGAGCACACAACGTCTTCTTCGTACATTTACCCCCGCGCAACTTGCCCAGATCGTGGTACGAGGAGGAGATATTTTGAAAGACATTGTAAGTGAACTCTCCGGGGAAAAAGAAGTTGCCTGCCTTCTGCACATTGCTGTGCACGCCAACAGGCAGACATCGCTGGATGAAAAGGAACGTCCACGCGGACGTGATTTGATTGCAAAAGGAAGTCGCACACTACGGGGTAACAAGAGCGCCATGAGTTTCTTGTCTGCACTCCCCTCACTGCCTTCCATGCCGCGTATGTCTTTGAAACTTCCCGCCATGATGAAGAAGAAAGAACGAGGTGGCGGCAATTCAATCCTGAAAAGGATAGGCGAATTCGGCACATCTTTTATGAGCGATCTTCGCGATCCAAAGCGCAAGCGCCGCGCGCACCTTCTCCTTCTTGCAAGTGCAGTGGGCTTATTTCTGATCTTCTGGGTAATGATCCAGCTGTCGCTCCTTTCCCAAAATAGCCAGTCGCGCGAAGAACTGAAAACGCTGGTGGAACAGATCGATACGGACATCAAGACCGCGGAAAACCGCCAGCTCACGGGGGACAACGACAGCGCCAATGCCATTTTGAATCGTGCCGAAGATCGTGCGAAGCAGGTGATGGAAAATGAAAGCGGCTTGTACCGCGGCGAGGCGCTTAACTTGCTCGATCGCATCCGTCAGAAAAAGGAGGAGATGAACAATATTGTTCGCATTCCGCCGCGTCTCGTCGTAAATCTCAGTGCAAAAAACAGCAACATTGAAGCACAGGGCTTCATGGGTCTCGCCGATGGGGAATTCTTGATCTACGATCGCCAACAGATGTATCGTGTTCTCTTGAATGCTGTCGATGACCCAGTAAAACTGGATAACCAGGAATTGATTTTAGACGGCACAGTCTTCCCCCGCTTTCAAACCCGTGTCTTCATGACAACAGGAAACAGTCTTCTGGAAGTGATCAATGGCGAACCGACAGTGATGAAGACCGAAGATACGGCGGGGTGGATGAGCGGCACGGACATTAAAACATACCTGCGCTACTTATACCTTCTCTCTCCCGAGAAAAATCAGATCTACAAATATGAGCGTCTCAATAATCGCTATGGCCCTGCATCGGAATACAACGTGAATGGGAATCTGAAAGGCGCCATCGACATGACGATTGATGGTGATCTGTACATCCTGAAAGATGACGGTCAGGTCGTGAAATTGCTCCGTGGCGAACAGAAGCCATTTACCATTCGCAATCTGCCCGAAGGCGCACTCACCGGCATGACGAAGGTCTTTAAGTCATCGCCGACAGGGAACATCTACTTCTTAAATCCGAAGGAAGGAAAGATTGTTGTGGCAACGAGTGACACCGATCTTGGTGAATCTTCCTACATCCGCCAGTACGTGCTCGAGTCGCAAGATCTTGGCACATTGAAAGATATGTATGTTGATCCTGATGATGCACGGTTGTACATTTTGGACGACAAGCGCCTGTATTCCATCGATTTACAGGCTCCGACTTCAAGCACGCAGGGAACGGACATGACGCAGTGACGAGTGAGTAATGAGTAGTCGTTTCTAGCCACGAACCACGAGATCCTACTCACTAATCATCCATTTATTGCTATCCTCCAGCCATGCACATCATGATTTTCGGTACCTTCGATCATCTTCACGATGGCCATAGGTTTCTCATTCAAAAAGCGATGCAACGGGGAGATGTAACCGTGGTTGTTGGAAAAGACAGCACTGTGCGTTCCATGAAAGGACGACCCGCCATGCAAACGGAACAAGAGCGCTGTGATGCAATCCAAAAAGAATTTCCGACTGCACATGTTCTACTTGGCGATGCAGATGATTTTATGAAGCCCATCCGGTCGGAAAAACCTGATCTTCTGCTGTTTGGTTATGATCAAAAGCTTCCCCCTGGAATTTCCGAGAAAGATTTACATGTTCCCACGGAGCGCGCAGAGGCATTTGAGCCGGAGCGGAACAAGAGCAGCCTTCAAAGAGATAGTTGAGTAAAGTGTAAGTGCTCACTGACTCTGAAGTCTCATCGGGCAAATAAATTCGCCACTGTAACCGGCTTACTTCCTGCAGACTCAACACAGTGGCAGCAAAACCGATTGAGTAAAACATCAAAATATGCTAGAATAGTCAGATGACATACACATCCTCACCGCTCCTCAAACAACTACTTGGTGCCCTCGTAGGCATAGGCATTGCGCTTGTCCTGTATAGCGGTGTTGATTATTTCTCCTCTTCACAAGCTCTTTTGCTCCGTCCATCAAGTCCGCAGGCAACACCAAATATCGATCGCATGCGCTTCTCCGATAAAAACGTTGATGATGCAACCGTGAAGCAGATTGCCTACCGTACTCGCACATTGGCAAGTGCATTGGAAACACAAACATCATCTGCTTCATCCAAGGGTGTAAAGGAGAGCGACATTGTCGCCGCATTGGTAGAAGCCCGTCGCGATCTTCGTACGGAAAACAAAGTTGCGAAGCCCACACCTATAAGAGATATTCCCGTTGCGATGGAGAGTCCCGTCACACAGGAAAAGATGGAACAGAATCCAAACCTCTCACAATCGGGCCTGGGCCTTTGGATGATTGTTGTAATATCCGGCGCAGTTGCCGGCATCCGCATTTCACGAAAGAGATCCACTCTAGTACACTAATCGGGTGACCCCCCATTCCATCAGTCTCCTCCTGTTTGCCATAAGCGGACTTGTACTTGGCAGTTTTTCCAATGTACTTCTCATCCGCACCGCAAAAGGGAAACCGCTGGGCGGGCGTTCCAAGTGTCTTTCGTGTAAGAAGAATATCGCATGGTACGACCTCATTCCTGTTATGAGTTATGTGATGCTTGGTGGGAAATGCAGGAAGTGTGGAAAAAGAATTTCGCCTCGCTACCCGCTCACGGAGCTTGTAACCATGGCTGTCTTTATCACAGCGTTCTTGCTGCACCCCATGAATATTCCACTTGCCATCATAACGATCGTCGTTCTCTGGGGAATTCTTCTTGTAACCATTTTCGATGCCTATGAAATGATGATCCCCGATGCCTTCACTGCGATTATTTTGATCGGTGCACTTGGAACCATGTGGATCGAACGGAGTTTTCAATCTCCACTCTTCGGGGCACTTACAGGATCTGCGTGGTTTGGAAGCCAGTGGTTCTTGAGCCGCGGCAAAATTGTAGGTAGTGGCGATATTTTCTTGGGATTTAGTTTGGGGCTTTGGTTAGGGCTCTCCGGAACTATCACCATGCTTGCCATTGCCTACATGGCGGGCGCCCTTGTCGGTATTGTGCTCATTGCGATGAACAAAGCGACACGCAAAAGCCGCCTGGCGTTTGGACCCTTCCTTGCTCTCGGTGCTGTCGCTGCAGAGCTGGGTGCAGGTGAACTCTATTTGAAAATGATTGGACTATAAAAGAAAAAATTGAAAAGAACGTAAGAGCCAAACAATACAAAAGAGGAGAAAGGGGAATTATGTATTTTTTATTGATCGTTGTTTGTGTTCGTGGTTCTTCAGTATTGGAACTTTCAAAAAAGTTGGGGCTCCAACAATTTCTTGCGAAAGCCCCTGTACTTGGTGCTATCGCTTTGTCTCAGAAGAGTGAATCACCCTCAAAAAAGAGGAAATTCAGACAATAGCACTATGGCCATGATACGTCTATTCCTTCCTTCTGTCAAACAAACCCGTCATCCCGCAAACGCGGAACAACGGGTCGTGTTGCCCTTCCCTGTTCCAAGAGGAAGGTGCTAGGCCGCGAATTTGGCGCACCGCCTTCGGTGCTCTTCGCTGGCCCGCCTTCGTTCATTTCTGGCGTACTCTTTGAGCCGCTCGCGTGAAGCCCGCATAGCGGCCTCCCAATCGTCATCGAATTCAATATCGCATACCAAACAATTCGAATCGACTGTGTACGTCATGACACTCCCTCCGTTTAGTGTTCCCCGCAGAAGCGGGCTTGTGAAAGGACAACATACATATTATACCATAACTTATTATTTTAGCAAACATCCTCTCTTCAGGGCATACTACCAACATGAAAGTCGTCGCACAGAATAAAAAGGCTCGTTTTGACTTCGAAATAACGGAGACCCTAGAGGCAGGCATTGTCCTAACCGGACAGGAAGTAAAATCCTGTCGTGCAGGGCACATTCATTTGAGCGGTGCGTTTGTGTCATTCCGCAGTGGCGTTCCTGTACTGAAGAGCGCATCCATCGCACCCTATCGTTTTGCAGCACTGCATGAAGCGTACGATGAAAAACGTGATCGGGAATTGCTCATCAAAAAATCGGAGCTTGCACGGCTTACGGCAATCGAACAGGAAAAGGGAATGGCGATCATTCCATTAGAAGTGCGTGCAGGCCGATTTATTAAATTATTGATCGGTATTGGTCGTGGACGGAAAAAGCTGGATAAGCGGCAGAGGATACGGGAGAGGGAGGTAGAAAAAAGAGTGAGGCGGGGGGAGGAATAAGGTGTTGATTGGTTGATGAGTTGACTGGTTATTGGTTGATTCGTTGATTGGTTTACTGGTTTACTTGCTTGTCATCGGATCTTCCAATCAACCATTCAACCAAGCAACCCTTTCTCATGTCCCTCCTCCCTCCCCAAATCCAACGAACCATCGAGGAGCTCCAAAAGCTCCCCGGCATAGGGCCCAAGTCTGCAGAACGACTCACATTTCATCTTCTGCGCTCCAGTAAGGCATCTCCTGAGCGCCTTGGGGATGCCCTTCAGCAGCTCAAAAAGGAAATTCATTATTGTTCTTCTTGCCAAATGGTCAGCGCTACGGAGTTGTGTCCTCTATGTCAGGATTCTTCGCGAGATCGCACGATGATTTTAGTCGTGGAAAGTCCACTCGATGTGATTGCGTTCGAAAAAACAAAATACAAAGGTCTCTACCACGTCCTCCATGGTGTGCTCTCCCCACTCGATGGCATGGGGCCAGAACAGCTCAAGATGAAAGAATTGATTGATCGTTGCAAGGATGGATCGATCAATGAATTGATCATTGCGACGAACCCGGATACCGAAGGCGAAGCAACCGCTGCCTTTATCAGGCAAGAGTTATCGTCCAAAGTCCCGACCATCACTCGCCTTGCACACGGCCTACCGATGGGCGCAGACATCGAATTCGCAGACCAAGTAACGCTGCGGGAAGCTATTGCGGGGAGGAGAAAGCTCTAAATCAAACGGGAACACCCAGCTTTTTCATAACTGCCTTCTCATAATCACCTTCTAATAATTGAAAACCTGAAATGGAATCAAGAGGAATTCGACCATCTGGAGTATGAACAAAGATACTATCTGAGAAATAACTTTGTTCACCAGCAATTCTGAATGCTCTTACTAAACTTTTATTAAAAGCAACCATAATTCCTGCGCGTGTATCTCGGATGGAAGAAAAGAGCTTCTCCATATTTAAATGTATACCTTCCTGGCGTGCAAAACTATTAAGCAAATCCATCGTAACCTCAGGGTCAGCCACAGGCATGATTGCTTGCCCCTTCCTATAAAGAACAGCTGATTTAATATCCTGAAAAAGATTTCCTATTATTTTAGATCTCGCAGTAGGTTCCGAAGAGGGTTTTTTGTTATTACGGTTGGGTAATTGTCTTATTGCAAAAATTGGCTCATAAGCCTGAAGAAGTCTTTCCTGCTGGTTGCCAGAAAGATCGGCCCAAAAACTTCTACGAATTGCTGATTCAGCACTTACAACAGGTCCTTCTTCTGATTCCTCATCTCTTGCATCAGAAAAGCCCGAACGTTTCCAAGAGTATTTTTCTTGTTGATATATTTCTTGAATTCTTGCAGATTGAGTGGGTAATTCTTGATCTAAGGGATCCTTCAATGGTAAAAAGTCGGGATTTCTTGTGACTGAAAAAATGCCCTTCTTTACTTTTTTACGCTCTCGCCCAAAGAGAGGAAATAATCTATTGATGCCATTTCTTTGTACTGCCTGTACAAATTGGACAGGCCCGCGTGGTGGATAATATCGCGGAT
>CAZEUQ010000058.1:0-6773 GCA_964515125.1 uncultured Candidatus Peribacteria bacterium | reverse complement strand
ACTCGTTGCTGTCTGTGTCATTGCAAACGTGATTCGTCACGGTGGGCAGTGCGCTCTCATGGTTCCGACGGAAGTTCTTGCAAAACAACATGCAGAGAGCATCACGCGACTCCTCATCAATGTTCATACATTCCTTACAAAGGAAAAGAAATCCGCCATTGCATTCCCGCGGATTCCATCGATCGTCCTTCTCACAGGATCTACCCTCGGCAGCGAAGCGCTTGCCATCAAACAAGGACTTGCGACGGGAACGATGGATCTTGTGATCGGTACGCATGCGCTCATAGAGGAAAGTGTCCATTTTTCAGATCTGAAGCTTGTGATTGTGGACGAGCAACATCGCTTTGGCGTTGCACAACGTGCGAAACTCAAGGAAAAGGGGAGTCCTCACTTTCTCGCCATGACGGCAACGCCCATTCCTCGCACACTTGCACTGACAGCCTTTGGTGACCACGATCTCTCGGTCTTGCTCGAAAAGCCTGGGAACCGAAAGAAAATCCATACGAAAGTTGTTCCTCCCAAAGATCGTACAATAGTAGAACGATTCATTGATCATGAAATAGATCAGGGTAGACAGGTGTTTGTGATCTGTCCGCTCATCAGTGAATCTGTCCATGACGAGATGGCAGAAGTGAAGAATGTGGAAACAGAACAAGCAAGGCTGCAGCATGAGTTTCCAAAACGGCGGATTGCGATGCTCCATGGCAAGATGACTCCCATGCAAAAGGAAGAGATCATGAAACGATTCAAGGCGCGCGAGCACGATATTCTCGTCTCGACGTCCGTGATTGAAGTGGGTATTGATGTGCCGAATGCGACGATGATTGTGATTGAAGGATCCGAACGGTTTGGTCTTGCACAGCTCCATCAATTTCGAGGACGTGTTGGAAGGAGCGACGAACAAAGTCACTGCTTCCTGTTTACAACATCGCCTGAGCAGGCACGATCCCAACGCTTAAAGGCAATGGAAGAGCACGATTCCGGCTTTATGCTGGCTGAAATAGATCTACAGATCCGTGGTCCTGGCGAATTGTATGGTCTACGACAAAGTGGCATCGGCCTCACACGGTTATCCGGCTTGATGAATCCGGAACTGGTCGTGAAAGCGAGAAGAGCTGCAGAAAAAATATTGGGGATGGCAGGGATGTCTGATAGACCAAAGATGAATGTGTAAGGATTAAACATCCAACGGATCTACATCAATCGCGATGCCCCTCGTATCAATCCTTCTGACCAGTTCATCCGGATGATTGCCACGCAGGATAATGTACCAAACGTTTTTTGTGGTGAAGGACGGTTGCAGTGTGATGGCATGAACGGTGCTCGGATTTTTTTTAAGAATTTCCTCTAGGTGTGTGCGAACTTCCAATGATCTTCTTTTTGCATCGGGTCCTCGCAAGATGAGTGAAATGACACGCGCATAGGGGGGAAATCCTCCCCGTGCACGGAGTGCAAGTTCGCCGGAAAGATATACATCCAGTTTGCCGCCTGCAATCGCGCGTATTTCGATACTCCCGGGACGGAAGGTTTGCAGAAACATCTCCGCATGGGGATTCAAACTTCGCATGCGTGCCAGCAGCCCCACTGTGCGTTCACTTGCCCGTATGTTTGCCGCAGAGAGGCCGATATCGGCAACGAGGGATGCAAGCAGCGTCACGGTCGGACTGGAGGCAAGGGACACCACGGGCTGCGTGCCGATGAGAATATCCACTTCTTTTCTCTCCATGAGCGTACGTACATCGATGAGATGTTTTTTTGAATCGATCGTTTCACTGTCGATGCGCCGGATGCGCGCGGACGGAAAGAATTTTTTCAGGAGTGATTCCACGCGCTGCGTACCTGCCCCGACCGGAAATAATTTTACGGAATTACACGTGGGACATGTTTCAGGAACGGCACTCATGGTTCCCGTGACGTGGTCCCACAAAAAAGGGCGATCGCTCTTGTCGTGGTGCACGGTAAGCGGTTGGCCGGTTACTTCCGACTCAATCCGATGGCCACATTCAGTGCACACCATGCCACTTGCAATGCCACGATGGTTGAGCAGAAGGACGGATTGTTCTTTGACATCGAGACGTTTTTGGATAGCATCGATTAAAGGAGAGGTAAGTGGATACGACGTCCCGAATGCTGCCTCTTTCAGGTCGATCACATGCATATTGGACCGATCATCGGGAGCGAATTCATGGAGTGCAATGGCGCCTGTCTGCACACGTTGCCATGTTTCTAAGGATGGGCAGGCACTGGAGAAGATCAATGTTGCGTGTGCATGTCTTGCACGTTCCATGACAACATCCCTCGTGGAGTAGTACGGTGTCTGGCGGTTCTTATAGGTCCATTCCTGCTCTTCATCCATCACAATGAGTCCAAGGTTCTGGAGTGGCGCAAAGACAGCGGCCCGTGTGCCGATGACGACAAGATGTTCCTTCGCGTGCATGCGTCGGTATGCCTTTCGTTCCTGCGCGGTAGATGCCCCCGCCAGCTGGATGATGGCTTCGTCGGGAATGTACGCACGAAGAAGCTGGTGCCATGCATCACACGCGGCGAAGTCCGGCGCGAGAAAAAGGACATCTTTTTTCTGTGTAATGCTAGCAATGACTGTCGAGATGATTGCTGTCGTTCTCTCTGCGTGCGTTCCCATAATGAGCACAGGGAGTGGTTTTGTGTGCTCCATGTTCATCGTTGCGTCCTCAATATTTTTGATGAGCGTGATGGGCTTACCAACATTCTCATCCATATTCTTTGCGATCAGGTTTGTCCAGGGTGGAGATGGAAGGATGCTTCGAAGAAGCCCGCGAAGGCTGGAAAAATATGTCTCACTCATCCACGGAAGGAGCGCGATGACATCCAAGGGCAGAAGAGGGGATGATGTGAGGACTCCGGCGATTGACTTTATGTCAAACGATTCAGCTCCCTCCTCTCCCTTTTCTATCACAACGCCTTCCAGGATCGACCCTCGAAGAGACACTTTTACGAGTGCTCCGGCTGGTAGCTCCTCCGCGCTCTCGTAAGTCAAACCGTTTCCAATCCCTATAGAACGCGATGATGTAACGATTCGATAGTGCATGAGAGCAGTGTACATGCATCTAAAATCGGACTTCACTATTTCGTTGAGACCCTTCTTCCGCATGCGCAGAATCAGGGCAAATTCGAATGAAAGTGGCTTGCCATGAGACCGCAGGTCGAATGGTCGGAGCGACTGGACTCGAACCAGCGGCCTCGTGGTCCCGAACCACGCGCTCTACCAACTGAGCTACGCCCCGATGAAAGAATGGTAACATACGAACATAGACTTTCATTTCTCATGAGCGTTAACCCCTCGAGGTTACGGCGCTTTCACGATCGCCGCACCCGGGAACGGACGCGCTTCGACATGTTATCTCCTAGGCCGCCGGAAATTTCCTTGTCGATGTCTTCCTCCTCGACCGGATCTTCCTTGATGAAATTGGCGCGGATCACGGTTAGGTTCGTTCTGTTCTGATGAAACGATGGCGACTTTGGGCATGTGCGCAGGAAGAGGAGTCCTCTTGAGTGGATTTCGGATGAGTCGTTCAATGGATCGAATGTCACCCGATTGATCGGGGCTTGCAAACGAAATCGCGCGACCCGTCATGCCTGCACGACCTGTTCGGCCAATGCGGTGCACATAGTCTTCCGGATTATCCGGAAGGTCATAATTGATGACCAAGGAAATACCGGTGACATCGATTCCGCGTGCGGCGATGTCTGTCGCGATAAGCACACGGTACTTCCCGCTCTTAAATCCTTCCAATGCCTCGCGACGTTGTGCGAGGGAACGATTTGCATGAATCTCCGCGGCACTGTGCCCCATGCCTTTCACGGACCGTGTAATCTTCTTCGCGCCGTGCTTCGTGCGGGAGAAGACCAAGACAGTTCCTTTATTTTCTGTGAGGAGTGAAGAGAGAAGCTGAATCTTTGCGGGCTTTGGCACGATGAACAGTTCTTGTTCAATTTTTTCTGCCGTTGTTCCCTGCGGGGCTACTTCGATACGAAGCGGAAGTTGCATGTGCGTATTGGCGATCTTGAGGATGCTTGCGGGCATGGTCGCGGAAAAAAGCAATGTCTGACGCTCTTGTGGCACATGTTTCAGGATTTCCATAATTTGCGGCGCAAAACCCATGTCCAGCATGCGGTCTGCTTCATCGAGGACGAGAATCTTTACTTCCTTGAGCGTGATTGTTCGTTGTTTTAAGTGATCCATAAGGCGACCCGGTGTTGCCACAAGAATGCGAGGGTTCCGTCGCAACATGTGTCGTTGTAGGTTCATGGAGGCACCGCCGACAAAAACAGCCGTAGCAATGCCAAATTTTGGAGCAAATTGTGCCAGCGCCTCTTCCACCTGGTACGCAAGTTCTCGCGTGGGAACGATAATGAGCCCACGTCCGCCGTGTGCATTGAGGCGTTGAATCATGGGTAAACCGAATGCGAACGTCTTCCCGGTCCCCGTTTGCGCAATGCCGATGAGGTCTTTTCCGTCCAGTGCGATGGGAATCGATTTCTGCTGAATAGGTGTTGGAACTGCAAACTTCATGCGATCCAAGATTTCCAAAAACGCTGGCGCAAGGCCAAGCGTTGAAAATCCTGATGGTGCTTGTGGTTCGGACATGTGAGATGTGAGAATACGCGAGATCGCAGGGAATAGCGACTCTTTCTTAAAAGAGTTTGGCACGTTTTTCGATCTCGAGTAGGATGACCCCGTCTTCGGGACGTAGCTCAGTTGGTAGAGCGCCTGGTTTGGGACCAGGAGGCCGCGAGTTCGAGCCCCGCCGTCCCGACCATTCATCATCCCGCTATGCGGGACTCATCGTGACAAGTCACATTCGTTTCATACCGGATTCATCTGGCTTTTTTGTGTGATAAAATGCGTCTCTGCATGCCCTCCAGAACCACATCATCGGAGGCAGTCGCCCCACTTGCGTATCGGCTGCGCCCAAAGACACTTTCCGAATTTGCAGGACAGAAGGAGACTGTCGGGGAGGGGACGCCGCTTCGCGTATCCATCGAAAACGACACACTAAGTTCGGTTATTTTCGCGGGGCCTCCGGGAACGGGAAAGACAACACTTGCAAAGATTATTGCCGAAACAACCGATGCACACTTCGTGCAGCTGAATGCTGTGACGAGTGGTGTTGCCGACATCAAGGCTGTGTGTAGTGAAGCAGAGCGGATGAAGCAGTCTTTCAAACAGCGCACAGTTCTCTTCATCGACGAAATTCATCGCTTCAACAAGTCACAGCAGGATGCACTTCTTCCCTTCGTTGAAAGCGGTATTGTCATTTTAATCGGTGCGACGACGGAGAATCCGTATTTCTCTGTCAATAGCGCGCTCATCTCCCGGTCACAGGTGTACCTGCTCAAACCTCTTTTCGTTGATGATCTTTCAATGATCATTGAGAGAGCGCTCAAGCATCCCGAGGGCTATCGCGGAAAGATCACGATGAAGCCGGATGCCGTCAAACATATTGCAGAGTCTGCAAACGGCGATGCGCGCATTGCACTCAATCTTTTAGAACTCGCAGTGCTCACGATTGGCTCGAACATCACACTGGAAGCAGCACAGAAATTACTCTCCGAGCGATCGAAAAGATACGATAAGAAAGGAGAAGACCACTACGATACGATCTCGGCGTTCATTAAAACGATGCGCGGGAGCGATATCGATGCTGCCCTCATCTGGCTTTATAAGATGATCCTTTCCGGTGAAGAGCCACGGTTTATCTTTCGCCGTATGGCAATTTTTGCGAGCGAAGATATTGGGAATGCCGATCCTCATGCACTTCCGTTTGTCATTGCCGCATGGCAGGCATTCGAAATGGTTGGTATGCCCGAAGGGGAATTCTTTCTTGCGCATGCATGTGTGTATGTCACCCAGGCGCCCAAGAGCAATGCCGTGACGAATGCGATGTATAGCGCGAAGACGTATGCTCAGAACGCACCATCACTCGAAGTGCCCTATGCTCTTCGCAATGCTCCGGTGAAGGCCATGAAAAATCATGGCTACCATCAAGGTTATCAGTACGCGCATGATGCCAAGGGTGCCGTCGTGAACGAGAACTATTTTCCGATCGGACAAGACGCGCAGGATTTCTATAGACCTTCTGAAAGGGGTTTTGAGGCGGATGTACGGGATCGATGGGAGAAGACAAAGAAAATTATTAGGGGATAATTT
The DNA here is from genome assembly GCA_964515125.1 of uncultured Candidatus Peribacteria bacterium. Lineage (GTDB taxonomy): Bacteria > Patescibacteriota > Gracilibacteria > Peribacterales > Peribacteraceae > JALQTW01. The sequence goes on along the minus strand of CAZEUQ010000058.1, from coordinate 583 downwards.
GCTAATTATGTAAAACTATGTTATAGTATGCAGAAATGCATACACTCTCCAGATTACACTTGATTGGCAGACTACGCCTTATTGCACAGAGACATGACGATCTCCCAGCGTTCCATGCAGCCTTCTTGGTCAGTACATTCCTTGCGGCAGCTGTCTTAAACCTTGGTTGCTTTGCTCTTCTCATCGCGATTCATATGTCCCTCGACATTGTCAAATACCACGATGTCCATGGGTATGGCTTTCGAAAAACTTTACATGCCACATTTCTGGAGAACTTATTCGACCTGACTCTCTTCTTTATTGCATTTGCATCATCCATTTATCTTCATCACACATTTGCACTTGCAAGCTTGAGCGGCATTCGTCGTGCGGGGCTTTCTCTGTTTGAGGTCATTACAACAGTTGTTCCCAAAATGCAGATCCTGCAGCACTTTCTGTATCTTCTTTCAGGGTTGCACAGTTACCTCCACATGATTCATCCGCGTGTTGGCCGACCTTTGAGTGGGGCGCAGCGCTTGTGTATTGCATCCGTTGCAGTGTGCGTCCTTCTCCTCATTCTATCGCCCTATAGGTTTGCAGGGCA
>CAZEUQ010000057.1:0-6962 GCA_964515125.1 uncultured Candidatus Peribacteria bacterium | reverse complement strand
ATTCCTTTGGAGAGAGCGATCGATGAGGAAGAAGTAGAAGAAGCAGAAGAGGATGAGGTTGTCGAGGCAGAAGAACTCGAAGAAGATGAAGAAACCGAGGAAGTAGAAGAGGATGAACTTGGCGAGGTGGATGAAGAACTTACGGCACTCCCGACAAAGAATGGATTACAGAAAGGAGTCGATGCTGTTTCGAGACAGAGTGTCATTACCGGATATGTTTCTCTCCCGTCAATTTGAAGAAGATACGATGTAGAGCCACCGCTATTTGTTTTCAATACTTTATCTGATACATCGTCCGCTAGCCAATAGAGATCTCCATGGCTCTCATCATAAATATGAGAACGAATAACACCATGGTGATTGTCATAGGCGAATGGGATTCCACTCCAACCAACACTTTGTTGCCCCGGGGATGATGCGGATGTTATTGCATACGCAGCAAAAACTCGCGAATTTGCTTCACGTATGCCAATATTCCTGAAGTGACTATTTCCACCTGTGGGGCCTGAAAAAGTGGGCATTGTTTCTGTGCGAAGGCCTGTTCCATTGTAGTTTATTGACCTGGCTCCTTCACGTACACCAGGACTGCTAGGCTGTTGCAGCCAGTAAACACGTTTTGCACTCCGATGCAGAGCAATATCTATCAAGCCATGCGACTCTGTTGTGCCGCTTACAACTTGATCAAGAATGAATCCACTTCCAGAGCCGTCTGTGAAGCACCAACGTAGATCCGTCTCGTATTCAATCCAAAAGAGTTTTTGTTCGTCTGTGTCCAAAGCGAGTGTGGTGACAGTGTCTCGATCCCCAAGCGAGAACGACGGATTATTATCCGTGCTCCTGCAAATCTCTTGCGACTGCCCGTTTGCCAAATTGATCTTATAGATCAAAATTGCCTTGTCCGAATAGCGGGACGCGGCGACGTAAGCTATTCCTGTGGTGTCGTCGATAACAAACTTTTTTGGGGATGGGGTATTGAGAATATTGTTCTCTGAATAAAAGGGTGAATTGACCAATTGCACACACCTTTCTTCTCTTCCATAAAGCCCTGTTTTGACACAGATTTTCTGGTCATTCATGTAGAATAGTTGAATAGACGAAATATTTGATAGTGATGAAGAGGATGCTGCGGAGGATGCAAGAGAAGAGTTTGATGACGACGAAGACGATCCGTTGCTCACGGTGAGTGTGAGTGTGGAAGGGGTGTCACTCCATGTTCCGGTTCCATACTCCCGTGTACGGAATACGAGAGGATATGACCCCAGATGTGTTACGGAAGGTGTCCACTGCAAGCAATACACACTGACTGTGATGGGTGTTGTGCCAGATGAACCAGTGTAATTACAACGCGTCAACGTTGCACCGCTTGGAAGCGCTGTATCTGCGACAATATCTTCCGTCTGTAACACTCCATTTATTCTTCTTTGCGAAGAAGGACGATCTCGATCCACTCCCGCAATGTAAATTGTTGTACTGGTTCCGGTGAGGACTGTTGTAAAGTCTGCACTAGACATGATAATCCCAGCGGGACGACTCGTTTGTACAGGAGGAAGGAGCGCCCGGAGCGAAGTGGGACCTTGCATGATGGAAAGCGCAACACCAAATCCCGCAGCTGCAAGTATGCCAACAACAAGCAGAAGCTGACGGGAGTTGTAGAGGGGGGACGCCATTACCACATACTATAAAACAGATTTTGTTGAATACTAGGAATAATCGCATCATGCGTGTGCCTTTTCCTTGTGTTGCACATACTGATGATAGGTCAGATAGGTGTTTTGTTTCTGGAATACGGGTAGTGGTTCTCCATCCTTCAACATCGTCATCACAAACGCATCGGATCCCGCGCCCGATCCATAGGACACGAGAAGAATCCTCTCATCTTTTTTTGCCTTTTCCAGCACGAAGGTAAGACCGAGAGGGGAACATGCACTGTAAGTGTTTCCAATCATGGGGACGATGAATCCCGTAGCCATTTGTTCTTTGGAAAACCCCAAACGTTTCGCAGCTTCCATCGGGAATTTTCCATTCGGCATGTGAAATACAACGTGATCGATCTCTTTTGGTGTCATGCTCATTTTTTCCATCATTGCTTTTGTTGCTATTTCCATGTGATGAAAATACGCGGGCTCACCCGTAAAGCGCCCTGCATGCGTTGGGTATTCTTCCCCTTCGTTCCTCCAGAAATCGGGCGTATCGGTCGTGTAGGAAAGCGTTGCATCAAGTGAGCAGAGCCCCGGGTGTTGCTTCGATGGTTTGCCAATGAGAAAGGCAGCCGCTCCGGATGCAGCTGAATATTCCAGTGCGTCCCCGGGTTTCCCTTGCGCATTGTCACTGCCGATAGCCAGTCCACATGTGATTTGCTTTGCATTCACCATACTCATCACTATCTGCATAGCTGCGGTTCCTGCCTTGCAGGCAAATTCCAAATCGGCCGCATGGCTCATCGGGTTGAGCTTCAGTGCAGGCACAAGCATGCCGCTTGTCGGTTTTACTGCATACGGATGACTTTCGGAACCGACAAACAAACCATTGATCTGGTGTGAATCGATTCCAGAAAGTTCAATTGCTTGCTTTGATGCTTCCAGTGCCATGGTAAAGGTGTCTTCATCTGGTGCGTTGACTGTTTTTTCGAGAATGCCCAGTCCTTTTGCATGGTCTTTTTCGCGTTCCCACGCACGTGCGATCGTCTCGCTCGTAATGCGATAATGAGGGAGGTAACGGCCAAAGGAATAAATAACGGATGTCACAGAAGATCTATAGTAGCAGAGAAGCGGCCAAGTTTTTGATGTGAGGATGCAAGCTCCTGCGTACTCAGTGCAGCTAGGAGCGAAAGTTCTCCCGCAAGAACGGCCGCTGCAATTGTTTCAGCAAGCTGCTGTGGCGGTCGCAGCGCTGTGGATTCTTTCAGCAGTATCGAGAGCGCCGCCTTTTGCGCAGGAAGTGTTGTACCTCCCCCGATTGTGCCGACGAGGATGGAAGGAGAACGAACATCGATGAGAAGGCCCTCATCACGTACGGTCACCTTTGTTTCTGCCAAGGATCCTTCTACGGTATGTGCAATATCCTGACCCGTTGCAAGATACAACGCTGCGATGACGTTTGCACTGTGACAATTTCCCGCAAGCGCCTTTGCGAGATGTGAACCGACTTCAATTTTTGCAACGTATGTTTCATGAACTGCAGCGGCATTCGTCTTTAGGATGTTGTTGAGCGTTTCGTGAGAGATGTTGCATTGCGCTTGGGCGATCCAGCCCCTCCCTTTATGTGCTGTTCGGTCACTTGGTTTTTTATCGCTATCCACATTCGCTGCAACCGTCACAAGCGACGCATCACAGTTTGTTGCAATCCACGAACCAATTGCTTGGGCTGCAATGGTGATCATATTCATACCCATGGCCAAACCTGTGTCTCCGTATACCGTCAGGAAAACATATTCCTGATCATCAGAATGATCGATATCCATGTCGTACCCGATGATCTGCAGATACTTACTCGTTGCTTCTCCGGCGCCTCTCCATTGCTCTCGTTCTTGCATGATGGCATCGCAGAGCTTCTTTGCAGAAGATCCTTTTGCTGGCTTCAGTGCAATCGATCGTGTTATGCCGCAGAGCTTTGACGTTGTTCTCACACCACTCACGCTTGCCGCTTTGCAACCTCTGTTCATACTCGCAACGAGCGCGCCTTCTGTTGTTGCAAGCGGCAGATAAACCGATTTCTTTTCATCGGAACTGAAGTGAATAGAAAGAGGACCAGCGAGGCCCATTGGCACAGCAAGATGTCCGAACATCTGTTCGCAATTTTTTTCGTTTGCAGCGCCGAGTCGAGATGGATCGACTTGCAACGCCGCAAGATCAAGCTCGAGTTCCTTTTCGATCATAGCCCGGCGTGCATCACATTGTGCACTGCTTGAGAGATCCGATGGGAGATTGCGGAGGTCCATGGATTGATAGTTTACATTAAATAGGTCCACCAGAGCGGCCCTTCGGGCCGTGGCTTCTTCTGGATAACCGCGGGGCGAAGCCCCGCTCTCGTTTACTGATACATGGTGGTGGCTCCCGGCCCAATCCTCGTCTCAAAAACAGTACATCCTTTTTCCTGTTGCCTTTTTGCATAGTCGAGAACGAGCGACTTTGCTTCTTCGCTGCAGATCAGATGAACTGTCGGACCTGCATCCATCGTATACAGAACTTCCAGGTGATCTTTTGTGCGCAGATCTTCGATCTCTTTGACGATGCGACGTGTCTCATTGTTGAGATAGTGCAGCGACGGTGTCGATGTTTCCATCACATGGTGCATATCAAGTGCATCTTCCTCACTTATGAATTGCAGTTTTTCAAAATCTTTTTTCAGAATTGCATCGGTACACTCTCTCATTCTCCTAGGAATATGCCTAACTCTCTCTGCAAAGTGAGGGCTTGTCTGTGCAAGGGCATGCCCTTCGCTCGATCCTACTTTTTTTTCATCGTGGCTTGGTGCAATGACGATATCATGGAGGAGCCAATGGTGTTCATCGGCAATGTGAGATGCAAACGCACTTCCGATGCCATCACCGGTACCCGCATGGAGTATCGAAAAGCCTGCGAAGATGCTCCTTGCGGCAGACCCTGACCCGAATCGTGCCAGCACGCTTATTTCCGCATCGGTCAGGGCTCTTTCTGGTTCCATGAAGGCACTTAAAGCCTTCGCAAAAGCGGCAAATACGGCAGCGGAAGAGGCAAGACCAATGCGAGGAGGAATGCCTGAGTGAATCTCGAGAGAGAATGATTGAGGAAATGGATTTTTATACCCAAGTTCTTGCATGTAGTTCTTTGAAAGATCGATAGCGTACTCAAAACGCTTCCGATCTTCGGGCATCATTTCTTTTTTTGATCCATCGATAAAACTTGTGAGAGAAAAACGATCGGATTCTTCCAGCGTGAGCGTCAACGATGGGTGATCGAGCGTCATAGAAAGAGAATCTGCCGCGGGGAGACGAAGATCATCGTTGCGATTGCCCCAATATTTGATGAGTGCGATGTTTGGCGTTGCGCGGACAGTGACTTTCATAGAGAGAGGAGAGAATAACGTCCATCGAGCACTCGTTCCAAGGAAGATCGGTCTTCATGGATGGCAAGAACCATGCCTCCTCCTCCCGTTTTTGCTCCGGCGCCAATCACTTTTGCAACCCCGCCGATGGATTCAATCTGTTTGATCAATTCCTGCACTTCTTTTGGTACAACGCCAAGCGCGACTTGCGCCCGATGATGGATCGGGATGACTTCCGTGAGTGACTTTCCTGCCAAAATCTCTTCCGTACAATGTCCGATTATCGCAAGAAATTGCTGATGTTTCTCTTTTTGTAGCTGCACCCACGCAACAAGCTCCGCTGTTGTTTCCTGCGGTGTTCCCGTATCGATCAAAACAGCACTTTTAAGAAGATCCGATGGAAGATTGATGGGGGAACACTCTCGATTTTGTATTTTCATCGCATGATTGTTCCAGATGACGGCAAAATCGATGCCGGAATTATTTGGTGTCATGAAATCTTCGATACATCTCACAAAATGTTCATCAGGTTGATCAACAAGTGCTCGTGTGATGGCGATGATAATCGCTGTTGAAGAGCCCATACCTTTTCCGATGGGAATCGTGGAAGAAATTGTCAGTGTTCCGTGCATTTTTTTCTTCCCTCTACATTTTTCTGCCACCGTTTTTATGAATGCAATCCATTGTGTATTCGATAGTGCGGCATCAGATACGATTCTGATGTCATCGTGTAATGGATCTTCCTCAAAAGACGCAGTGACATGGAATACGCTCGGGACAGCGATGCCTGGATAGCCATACACAACCGCGTGATCACCGCTCAAAATGATTTTCCCCGGTACGGATGCAGTGCGTTTCATGGCTTATCCTCCTCCAAAACGACGTGTACGGCGATCAAACTCTACCAGGGCATCTTCCAGATCTTGCTCGTTAAGATCGGGAAAGAATTTTTCCAGAAATATCCATTCACTGTAGGCACTTTGCCACAGGAAAAAATTGCTCGTACGTTTTTCTCCGGATGTACGGATGATCACATCGATAGGCGGAAGTTCAGGATGATCCAGTGCGTTCATGATTTTCTCATCCGAGATCTCTTCTGAGCGGATTTTATTGACTGCCCGTACAACTTCATCCTTTCCACCGTAATCCAGCGCAAGATGGAGCGTAAATTTCTTGTGATGTTTCGTTTCTTGTTCCAGTTCATCAAGAATGGAACGAAGCGAAGCGGGAATACGATCTTTTCGTCCAGAATGCACGAAGCGGACATCTTCCTTCATGAAAGATTGCTTCTGATCCTTCAATGTTTTCTCGAGCATCTTCATCAGTATGGATATTTCCGCACCATCGCGCTTCCAGTTCTCCGTTGAAAAAAGCCACAACGTAAGGATGCCAATGCGAGGGGTTCTTTTACACCAGTCTTCGATCATCCGGAGCACATCAATCGCTTTCTCGTGCCCCTTCCATGGCGCAAGGGTGCGCTCTTTTGCCCACCTTCTGTTTCCATCGGGGATGATTGCCAAATGCAGAGAATGAATATCAGTCATGATGTGCGAGAGCGATATCGAGGACGTTTGCAAGCCATGGTGCGATTTTTTCCTTCCCTTCTTCCATTTTCTTTTTGAGTTGAGCGACCGTGATCCATCCATAGTCAGTAACTTCCTTTGGGTCGGGCGTGATGACAACATTCTCATCAGAGGTCCCCATAAAAACCATGTCATATTCATGCTCCGATCCTTTTCCGTCAGGATCTGGCGCTTGGTAGGTGAATGCATCGCAGTACGTGAGGCCGCAGGAGATCCCCATTTCTTCCGTCAGTCGCTTCGTTGCATTTGCAAGAGGATCTTCCCCGGGTCGTGGATGGCTGCAGCAGGAATTTGCCCAATGCAACCCGAATAATTTCCAGTCTGCGCGTTTTTGCAGGAGCACCTTTGTTAGGTCTT
>CAZEUQ010000056.1:0-6974 GCA_964515125.1 uncultured Candidatus Peribacteria bacterium | reverse complement strand
TCACCTTCTAATAAGCTTGAATGATATTCAACAATTTCAGTATATTTACTTTCAATTTCCTGCGCCCGTTGCAATGCCTTTTCAATTTGTGCCTTTATACTCTCTTTCCCATCAACCCCATTTAAAAGCTCATTTTTATAGTTTTCTATATCGTTTTTTACCTCATTAACTATTTTTCTCAAGTAAGCCTTTTGCCCAGAAGATAGATTTATCGAATTTTCGTCTGTCATACATTTAATCCTATCAAATATGCATTAATCTGTAAATTACCCTTTACATAAACAGTTCATTTATCGATACGCTTAAACCTTTGGCTATCTTTTCCATCGTACTAAGTCTTATATCCCTTGGATTACTTCCTTCATATTCTTGATAATATTTATACTTAATACCTGCTCTTTTTGCCACTTCTTCCTGAGTTAAACCGCGCTTCAAACGAAGTTCTTTTATTCTCTTAGCCAATTTCTTTGCGGTTGATGAAGACACCGCAAAATTATCCGTTTTAGTATTAAATATTGACACCCCGATACTTTGGGGTGTATAATATTAGTTATGGAAAATACACAATTCACACAAGCAGGGGTCTATGACCAACCCGAGGAAAAGGTACAAATTGTTGAGCACGTTGTTGAAGTGCAAAAGCCAGTAGTCGTTGAGTTAACCTCAAAGAAATATAAACGATTGATTCTTCATGCACATTTTCTTTCTTTTCTCAGTGTCCTCCTGTTTTTCTTCACCTTTAGCGATACCGCACGCAAGATTATGAGTATTGAAACAGGCGTCATACTCTCAATCTGCCTTTTTGGTGTAAGTATCATCGTTTATCAGCTTGGTAAGTTTCTAGCATGGTGGAATAACGGATGACTCGTCTTGTTAAGGTATAATGCGTTTCTTATGTCAGACGAAGAAAATATTTTGCCGTCAGTATTATATTTCATACGTAGCTTTAAAAGAAAGAAGCGGTACCAACCGTGGGAAGATGAGCATTTTCCTTTTGAACAGGAATTGCACTGTTTTACGTGCCTTAGAAAAACTACTTACTATAAAGTTGGCGTGCTTGTAAATTCAAGAAAGCCCGAAAAAGATTACAAAAAATGGGTTGTTACATATGAGTGTGATTTATGTAAGCGATTCCGAGATTATAAATATATTCCACAAGATCAGGAGTTTAAATTGCTTCCGGCACGAGGCTAAAAGCGTCTTTGTACAAAAAAACTATGCAATGTCACTTTTTGCTCTTATTTAAAACAAAAAATCATAAAGGCCAGTCGGTGCCTTGAGGGCAAGGGAACGGGGTCAAATACCGTCTTTTGAGCACGGAAAAAAAGTGTGATTACAATCAGTTGTCGATGGCAAAAAAGCCCTCGACGCATCGGCGCGCTCACGGCGAAAACGGCTGTGCCGTTCGCCGTGGCGCTGGGCGGCTAAACAATGCCGCCCTAGTAACTAAGCCAAAATTGCTACATTTTGGCCTCGATTACCTGCGTCTATGCGTAGGTACTGGTCAGAACCCGAATGGTAAAAGTCTCCGTCTGCTGTCGGCCATTTTTTCACAGTCCCATAACGATACGAATGCCGCGACGTACAGGGATTTTGTCTGGGGTGACACGTTGGAAGAAGTTGATTTGTTGTTCGGGAAGTCACCGCACGGTGAAGTCTGCTATGTCAGCTCCGACGGTTGGACGATCATGGGAATCGAAAAGTTGAGCGAAGAAAGTTCGTTCTACAAAAACATTCGTGGGAAGTACCAGTACGTCGTTAGCTTCTACGGTGCGTTCTTCGCCCTGTTTAAGCTCGGCCTCGATCCGCTCGCCTTCTGGCGCATCTTCGATGAAGACATAGAGCGTGATGCCATCGTTCACTGTGTGTCCCGCGCGGACATCTGCGCGGACATTAAGAACATCAGTGTGCTGGAGATTGAGAAAGGAATCGCCGTACAGTCACCAACGCACGCAAAACCTTTCACGCGCCTCAACGTGGATTGGGAAACGGGAATCCCCGAAACCTTCTATTACGGGAAGACCGACGACAAGCGCTGGCATGGCCGTGCGTACAACAAGATCAAGGACATCAACCATAAGCACACAGAGGCATTGTTTCCCAATTATTGGGTACTAGAGCGTGTAACGAGACTGGAGATAGAGCTACATGAGGTGTGCAGGGAGTTTCGGATGAATTTCCTGAATTGCAGGGATGTCGCATTCCAGCTTTCTATCGTCAAAGCGATGCTGAAAACGAAGTATGTGCACTGGAAAATCCTTCCGTTCCTGCTGAAGGAAATGAAGGAGAAGGGTTTTAATTTTTTCGCTCTGCATAGGGTTCAAGTGGATTACGACGAGATGCCGAAGATGCTCTTTTACAAGCGAACACTGCGGAAAAATCTCGCGTGTGTCGAAAGGATGCGTGTTCCGCTCGATGTGTACTTTTCTCGCCTGCGGCGGGATATGGAGGAAGAATTATCCGCTGCTTCTTCAGACAAATGAATATCAGTCCGCAATTGCTGGCTGAGTTCCAAAAGATTCTGAAGGAAGAATACGATTTAGAGCCTTCCGAGGCTGAGGCACGGGAAATGGCAGAAAACATCCTGCGCCATTACAGGACAGTCGAACGACTTATGAACCGTTCTCGCTGATATACTCACCCTCCTATGACCACTGCAATCATCTTCGCGCGCGTCTCCACCAAAGAACAGGCTGAGGAGGGCTACTCACTCCAAGCGCAGGTGAAGCTGCAACAGGAATACGCTGATAAGCGAGAATTTGATGTTATTAAGCGGTACATTGTTCCTGAATCTGCGCGAGGCCAGCAGGAACGAAAACTGTTTAATGCCATGATGGATGATCTCAAGAAAACCGACGCAAAGATTTTGCTTTGTGAGAAAGTTGATCGCATCACGCGGAATTTCAAAGACGCAATCACGCTCAATGATTGGCTTGAAGAAGATGCAGAGAGACAAATCCACTTCGTGAAGCAAAATCTGATCATCCACAAAGATTCCAAGTCGAACGAGAAATTCCAATGGGACATCCATCTGGTGCTTGCCCGTCAGTTCAGCAATAACCTGTCAGAAGAAGCGTCAAAGGGATTGCTACAGAAAGCGGAAGAAGGCTGGTGTCCAGCAAGTCAGAAACGCGGGTACATCACCATTGGAGAGCAAGGTAGAAAGGTCTGGCAGATTGACGCATCGGACACATCAGAAGCCCCCTATGTTCTTCGCGCCTTCCAACTCTACGAGACGGGTGAACACACCCTCCTGAGCCTAAGCAAACAACTCTTTGAAGAAGGGTGGAAAGTGAGTAACGGGAATAGGCTGGGAAAAACAACACTGCACGGCATTCTCACTGATTGCTTCTACTGCGGAGAGTTCATGTGGAAAGGAAAGAAGTACCTGAATGCCAAGCATGAACCGCTCGTGTCCAAAGAGTTGTTTGATAGCGTGCAGGAGAAATTGAATCGCAAGGTTGCAGGGAAATATCGTAAGCATGATTTCCTGCTCAAAGGTATGTGCGAATGCGGCGAGTGTGGGCGTACGGTCGTCGGTCAAAGGCAGAAAGGTCATTCGTACTACGCCTGTACGCGATTCAATACGCACTGCACGCAGCGGAAATACCTGCGCGAAGAAAAGCTGGAAACGCAGATCGTTAGCGTCCTGAAAGGCTTACAATGCAAAGATAAGCGGATGCTGGAATGGGTGCGCAAAGCCTTGAAGGAAAATCATCAGTACGAGATGGATGCTCGTACGAAAGAAATTTCTACTCTGCAAAAAGAGGAAGAACGTTTGTTTAAGCGCGTGAATGCTGTCTACGAAGACAAGCTGGATGGAAAAATCACAGAAGAAATGTACAAGGCCAAAGACGCAGAATATTCGTCGAAGCTGAGACAGGTACGGAGAGACATTAAGCGTCTCATCGACGCGAATAAGAAATATCTGAATCTCGGCTCGGCCATTTTCGAACTGGCTCAGGCAAGCGCAGAAATCTACAAATCATGCGAATCCGACACCGATAAGCGCGAACTACTGCATACGGTATTTTCGAACATCAAAATTAAGGACGGAAACATACTCCCAGACTACAAAAACGGCCTTCACCTCGTGGCCGCAAGAGCGAAAAACAACGATTGGCTGGGGAGGAAGGATTCGAACCTTCGAATGGCGGCTTCAAAGGCCGCTGCCTTACCACTTGGCGACTCCCCATGACACGAAAATCATATCATAGAAAAAAGCCGAATCGATGGCTTCTTCCTGCGGGGAAGAGATGCAAACTCTATTTGACATGTTTTTATAACCCATGGACAATACCCCTCCTATGCGCACGGTTACCCGTCTTCTCCTCGCAGCAAGTGCCCTTACGCTCTTCAGTATTGCCGCCGTTGCAGAAGCGCAGAACATTCAATATCAGGGTAATTATGGATCACCGTACTACAATACGGGGAATGGTTTTTGGTATCGGGATCGCGATGGCGAGTGGCGTTATTCGACATACCAGAATTTTGCACGGCAAGGTTCCCGTGCGTTTGAACCAACGCGACTACAGAATCAGCACCGCAATGTCGATCTTTCCGTCCGTCAGTCTGTAAACCCCGTTCGCCCTGGTGATGCACTGACATACTATATTTCGGTGACGAATAACTATTCGGGAGATGCCAATATCGATCTTGTCGCGTATCTGGATCCTAAGACAGACTTTCGCGGAGGATCAGACGGCGCACAGCGAAATGGCGACCGCGTTGTGTGGAATAACATGACGATTTACGGGTTCGACTCCCGTACCGTTGCTGTGACGGTAAAGGTGGACTCCCCTGTTCATACGGGAGATCAACTTCGTTTCCAGGTACAGGCAGGGCAATACTCAACCGTCGCGCTCACGAAGGTAAATGATGACTACAGGAATTTTGGTGATCGTACGACGACGACAAGTGAGCGTTACCCCGATCGAGATTTAACAGCGACGATTACCAAGACTGCCGATGCAGGAACCGTTTCGTACCGCCTTGCTGTTGCAAACAATACAGACAGAACGATGTACGACATCGATGTCACGCAACTGTTCCACACCAGCGTCGCGAACATCTCCATCATCTCAACGGATGGCGGCCGTGATAGCGGAGACAGAATCATGTGGGATCTTGGCAATCTTGCTCCCCATGAATATCAGGTGATGGAATATCGCGTTCGTGTTCTCAACGGCGCATCCGTGACATCCACCGTCACTGCCGTGAGTCGCGACCCTGCACTCCGTGCAACAGCGACGGATACCGTCGGCTATGCACGGCAAGCAACAACATCCTACTCCTATAATTACGGTGCCGTACGGATGCCACAAACGGGTGTTATGGGAGATCTCTTTCAAGGGATGGATGAGGGATGGACAATTTCATCCGGAGAAAAATCAACAGGCCAGAGCGCAGCGATTGCAATTTTGCTTGGTATTGCGTCGTTGGGATCGCTGTTTGCAGTACGAGGAGTGTTAGTAGAGTAGTAGTGTAATAGAATAAGAGGACGACGGAATGAGCTTCGATGAAGTTTCCTTTTACTCTCTTATTCTTTTGTTCTCTTATTCTTCTTCCCCGCCTTCACCACATTCTTCACCCGCTCAAGGATTGCCATGGGAATATGTTTGAGCACAGGGGCCATTTCATCCAGCTCATCTTTTTTAATAGTGGAGAGCACCCATGCTGCAAGATCTTGCGCACTCTCCCCTTTTGGCTGCCCAAGGCCAATCCGAACACGGGGAAAATCTTCTCCAATAGCAGCGACGATGGATTTCAGTCCGTTGTGCGTTCCAGGGCCCCCATGCAACCGCATGCGGAACGTTCCCAAAGGAAGATCGATATCATCACTAATTACCACAAGACGGTCCGTAGGATTCAGCTTGTAAAATGAAAGGAGCTTCGTCACGGCTTCTGCGGACCTATTCATGTACGTCCGTGGTTTGACAAGAAGCAGAGGAATTCCTGCAACTTCTATTTCACACAGTTCGCTCTGGAACTTTTGTGATTCCTTCCACAGAGGTTTTTCTGTATACGTTGCCGCAATAAAGTCGAGTGCAATGAACCCGATATTATGCCTCGTGAGTTGATACTTCTCACCGGGGTTTCCCAGGCCAACGATGAGGAACTTGGGTTTCATTGCAGAAAGTATACCTCATTGCCTCATTCCAAGATCCATAAGTCCTCCTCGAAATGCTCCCATCGCTCTGTTCACATCCTGCTCTGAAGGATGCGCCTGTACTTCATGCGCAATGGTATTGCGGAGCTTGTGCGCATTCCACAGTTCGTTGATATCCGAAAAACGCGGGCCCGCTTTTTTTAGTTTTTCACCGAGAGTTCCGGTGAAACCAAGAAGGCCAAGTGCCAGGTCCAGTACTTTATCTGCTTCTAAAATTTTCCGTACAGGATCATCAATCCGCTCAATGAGCATCCACGACTCACGCACTTTTCGCTCTGCGAGCCCTGCGAGCATTCTTTTTCGAGACATCCTCCACACAAGAAAGAGAATTGCGATTGCAAGAAGCGTCATCGCGCCTGTGGTGATCCATAGCCACATCATTCTTCATCAAGTGAAAAATCCTCTTTCTGCATGGAGCTCGCGACAAATTCAGAGAGGATATTCTGCACCGTCTTTGCATCCTTCAGGTTCTTTGAATGAAGATACGTTTCCATCGATTGCAAAATGAGCGTTTGCACACTGCGCGGGTGATATACCTGCGCGAGAGAAATGGTCGCCCCGGTCGAAATCTTCTCGACGGCAATATCACCGTACCGAAAGAGCGTTCCAAGAACGCCTTTTATTTCGTAGCTCACTCCTTGTACGTCGCTGTAGAGCACACGGGAGGATTCCCTGTGAAACCATCCGTGCCACGCGAGGTCAATGATGCCATGATCGGTAATCACCCATGCATCCAAGAAGTAATCCAAAAAACTACGCAGCCACCAAATGAATAACAGAAAAATAATAAGACCCTCCACGTAGC
>CAZEUQ010000055.1:0-7267 GCA_964515125.1 uncultured Candidatus Peribacteria bacterium | reverse complement strand
CAGGTGTGCACACCTGCGCTGGTTCTCCGAAAATGATGCATTGTTTTTATTCTGACTTCACATTGGCTGGTGGTGCGCCTTCCATCATGAGTGGCATTGGCTGCGGCTGATTGAACTGTTCGTTGAGAAGATCCTGCGCGAGAGGAACCACAACATTCTGACGGTAGACCGGCTGATCGCCTTCTACATTTTCGATGGGGAAAATGAGCGACGGAACCAGGAGTTCCTCGTTCATGTTGTTAGCATACCGATAGTAGTTCACAAGACCGATGGAAGGTGTGCCCAGTGTGACAGTAACCTTCTTGATATCCAGAGCCGGGTCACCAACTCCATAGATGGAGTCGATCTGTCCGATGAATTTCTGAATGAGCGAGGCATCGGTCACACCAGCGTAGGACGACTTGCGGTATGTTTGGGAAGAAATGCCGTTCACGTCACTCACACGCTTGTATGTGAGGTTTATACCCATACTGATCCCTGTCTTCATCCCTGACTGGTCGTACGTTTCTTTTCCATCGACAAGCAGTGGAAAAACAATCCGCTTGGAATCTGGAAAGAAAGCAGGCATCGTAGAAATTTCTTCGCCTGCCATGGGCCGCATGATGGGGGCAAAGGAAGAATCGACGAAAGGATCTCCGTAGTGCGAGAGATCGATGCCATGATTTTTTGCGAATGTTGTTGCGAGAGTTATCAAGGCATCGTCGGATGGAACATCTCCTGCTTTCACGCGTTCGCTTTGGAAACAGGCATCCGTCTGACATTTGGATTGCGGCCACTGGTCCCACTGCTGGTTTATACCGACGGTTCCATCGTGAAGGCTGATGTAGATGCTATATCCAAAGGGCACGTTCTGCGTGATGTTGAGGGAATCGACCGTTGCATCGGAGAAGGATGAAAGATCAACCGTTCCCAGATTCAGATTGTGTGCGATGGCATTGACATTGAGCTTGATGAGGGAGGGATCATGCTTGAAGACATCGACAGAGTCGGCAAGATCAGCCAGTTCCCCACTGTAGACATACGTGTACTGGGTCATGGGGTACGGGGCGATCATTTTGGAGTCCATCGTCGCATTGCCACCTCCACCCCCTCCCGCCATGCCCATTGCCGGAGCAGGAGATCCCCCTCCCCCAGATTGCGGACGCTGCATCGCGGCAGATTCAGGCTGTGCTGTCTTGAGTGTTCCGAATGCTTTCTTTCCCTCATTGTGAATCATGTACGGAAAGAGTGGCGCATTGGAAGCGGTATGGTCTGTTATGACAGATGGAGTGCCAACGGGACGGAAAACAACAGCGAGTATGAGCACGGTAGCCGTGATGGCGCCGCCGAACAGATAGGTACATTTTTGAAAGAGGGACATAGAAGGGGGGAAGGTAAGAGATGAACTTCGTTCACGAAGCTGCACACGCAGCATGTCGATGAACGTTTGGTCCGGAGAAACAGCAGGATCGCTCTTCATCAATTTTTCGATGATGGGAAGAAGTTCCGCTTCGTGTGTTTTCAGTGTGGGGTCGAGCTCATAGAGCTCCGCCAAAAATGTGGTGAGATTGGGTGTCATACAAATCGAGGGAAAAGAAGAAACAAAAGGAAGGTCGGCATCTGCGCGCGAAGGTCATCTATAGCGCGTGAGACAAGGACTTTAAGGCTACCCTCGGATTTTTGGGTGATCCGGGAAATCTCTTTGTAAGAGAGTCCTTCCCACAAACGAAGCATAAGAACGTCGCGCTGCAGAGGTTTAAGATGTTGGAGTGCGCTGTGTAATGCAGCTATATCGATGGATTTATTGGCATTCTCGTCCGGAAAATCATCGGAAGAAAGATCCCACACATTTTCGATGCGCACGGTACTTCGTGCAGGATTTCGGTAGTGATCGATGAGTGAATTGCGTGCGATGCGATAGAGCCATGTGCGCAGCTCCCCTTTTGCACTGTTATATGATCGGATGGATTCCAATGCTTTCATGAAGGTAATGCTCGTTAGATCTTCAGCAATTTCCTTTACGAGCGTGCGGCGGTACAGGAAGCGATAAATGGCGTCGATATGCGCACTATAGAGTGCATCGAAGTGGGAGAGATCGCCTGCCTGGCACGCCTGAATATGCTGGAGTTCTGTTGAATCCATAAGAGAAGAAAGAATGAGGAATCCTCTGCATGATACTACGAGGTGAGCAGCAAAAGGTTACAGGAAAGAAGGTGGATGGTAGACTTCTAACGTCTTTCCCTCTCTTGTATGACAGAACTGAACAACAATGAAATCGAACGGAAGTGTGAAGAATTCTTACGGTCGCTTGGCGTTCCGGGCTTCATTGTTTTTGGATGGAAAAAGCCCAACGAGGAATTTGGCATCGTGTCGAGTTATCATGAAATGCCGAAGAATGTCGCCGTCAAGGCAATGAGTTGGGCACTCCATGATTTTGTGAATAAAGCTCTCTAATATACGACAGAGCGGGGCTTCGCCCCGTGGTGTGACCGGTAACCGCGGCCCGAAGGACCGCTCTGGTGCAAAAAAATGATTAGCAGACCGCCCCTCTATTCTTCCTCAAATATTTTTGATGGTATTCTTCCGCGCGCGTAAAGACACCCGCCGGACGAAGCTCTGTCACAACGGGCCGACTGGTATGTGATTGCACCTCCTGGAGCGTTGCTTCGGCTGCTTTCTTTTGATCATCCGAATGGTAGAAGATGATGGACTTGTACTGCGTCTTGGCTTTGTACGTAGCATCATGTTCACGCACAAACGCATCCAATAACTTCTGGTACGAGATAACAGAAGGATCAAATTCGATGTTGATGGTTTCCGTATGATCGCCAATGTCGTCGTATGTAGGGTGTTCTGCTGTGCCGCCTGCATACCCAACCGCTGTGGAGAGCACGCCTGGGAGGCTGGAGAAATACTCATCCGGACCCCAGAAGCAGCCCATGGAGAATGTTGCCTGTTCAATCATGTGCGCATGGAATACATCGTACGCATTCTAGGCTCCGAAACGTGTGAAAGGAATAACCAAGGCATTGGAATTGATTGTTGACAAAATCTGCAAAAATATTACAATGCATTACTCTATGACATCCATCCACATTTCTGACAGTCAACTCATACCATGCCCAAACGATGCGCGGCGAGATGACTTCACGCATGAATCTAGCTACGTCTTCGCGAGTTTGATGGCGCAAGAAATATGGAACAGCCCAACATTCGCTGATGCGAGAGATTCCTATCGCAGTGCGATCGCGTGCGTTGATCTTGCACTTCCATCTCATCATGAAAGTGATGCTCACAAATTGCGCACACATCTCCTGCAGACCCTCGGAGCATATAAATTGCACATGCAACGTCTCTTTGTCGGCGGCATGAATCCATCGTTGAACTAAGTGGATACCGTTCATCATCACGCATATCTCTTGCGCTTATTGCTGTTTCCAACGGGCAAGCGATGCACGGTCAAGATCGCCGTACCTAGGCGATTGCTTGGACGTATTGCCGCTTTCTAAGCGCGTGAGCATGTCGATCACCTCATCGCGTGTGAGAAATTGATCGAATGTTTTTACACTCACAGGAATAGCGTGACGAAGCACGAGGGATTCCACATATGGCCTGTACCAGGCCTGACCCGCAGGTGCAGTCGGAACATGTGTTGTTCCAAAGACACGGGCAACAATTTTTCCTGCTTCGGCAAGGTTCACAGGCTTGTCCGGCTGGAACGTGCCATCACTGTAGCCGCGAACAAAACCGTTGAGCATGCCAACACACACGGACCGCGCGTATGGAGCATCCTTTTGTACATCACGGAACAAGAGTTTAAATTTAGAGCCCGAGAGGTTTATAAAACACGCATTCAGATCCTCCTGCTGATAAAACTTTTCAACGAGGATCTGCACAAATTCCGCGCGCGAAACCGTTGCGGAACTATCTGCCGCATGTGCGGCAAGAGGCATAAGGAGTGCGGCCGATGATGCGAGGGCGAGAAAAAGGGGTGAGGTACGCATAGGAGGAGAGCATACGAATGCATGCCCGTTGAAGACAAGGCATTTTTTATCGATCTGTCAAAATTTGCGTGTATGCAGAACCAGGAGGAATGTCATGAAATTGCAATTGCATGCCCTGCAGTGGTCGCTCGCCATTGCGAAGACGTTCATGATTCCAATCCCACAAGAAGTCGGGGGGGTCATTCTGCAATGCGCCATGCGATCTATAGACCACGATGGCAGGTATCGAAGCGCCGGACTCCGTCTCACGTTCGTGCCCTGTTGCCGCAATCGCATCGAATTCTCGCGCCATTTCCGCATGTGCTTCCTGACGCGAGCGATAGGGAATGCCGTATGACCGCGCAGCACTCCATGCAAACGTAGTAGCAAGTTCGTAATGAACATCCGAGGATATTCCTCTCATGCCGTCTTCCTCCACATGGAAGAGCATGACAGGAGGAGATCCGTATCCTTTTTTTATTGCCTCTTGAAGCCACAAGAGACGCATATTGGTTTCATTGTTGTCATCCGTAGGATGTATCGCAAGAAAGAGAACGATGTACCGGGCGCCGTGGATCTGCTGCTGCACTATCGACACATCGTTACGTGCAAGAACGGTATGCAGATGATTCATATCTTGATCCAGTCTGAATTGACGGTAGTACTCGCGTCCCTTCGTAGCAAGAAGAGCGCCAGCAGCAGCAAAGCCTATGGATGCAGCAACTTTGTACGCAAAAGCCCGGCGATGCAGCGAGACACTATTCTTTGGGGCAAGCTCCGCCCTGTGTTCCCATCTTCCCAATGATTCACGAACAGAGTTCGTGGCCATACCGCATCCATCTTCCTCCGAGATATGGAAAAAACAAGCTCTTACCCTTCTTTTGTATCTAACACCGCCGTAAGGACGGCCTTTAGGTCCGGATCGGTTGCGGGATTATCGAGTAGTGTGTGGAGATATGAAGCATGCACATCCTGTATTGCCTGTGCGAGCGAAGGTCCAAACATGCGCTCGAGCTCATCTAAAAACTGCTGCTTTGTGGATTCTTTGATGTGATATTGCACGGCCAATTTAAGGAGTGCACGTTTACGATCTGCCTCGTTGTGATGCTTCAAGCGTTCATGAAAATCCGCGAGCGTTTTTGTGAAGACATCGCTTTCGCCGGGGTGTTGAAAAACGGGATCGGACATGGGGGAATGATACACCGCGAGTTGATTGGTTGATTAGTTGATTTGTGCAATGAGAAAACTAAAAGATCCAATCAACCAATCAACTTTCCTCACACTTCATGAAACTTCTCCCTCGGCATCTTCCCAAATGTAGAAATGAAAATGAGCCATGCAAAGAAGGTCACTCCACCCGCAATAAGGAGCGGTAAATGCACATCAATATTTGCGGCGAGCCCTGCTAGAAGGGGTGGAATGGTCATACCGACGGATTGCATCGACTGACTGATGCCCAGCACTTCTCCCTGCGATTCGCGTCCTGCAAGATTGGAAATAACGGCGTTGAGGTTCGGAAGAGTAAAGCCTTGAAAGATGGAAACGAAAGGATTAATGAAGTACACCATCGAGATGGTGTTGGGAAGCAGAAGTGCCGGCAGAACAATACTTAACCCAAGTACCGATACAGCGAGAATGTGATGCGGGGCATAGCGCTTCACAGCAGGACGAATGAGCACTCCCTGTGTGAATGCAATCCATAATCCGACAAATCCGAAAAGATAGCCAATATCGGATTGGTCAAAGTTGAATTTCACGATGAGATAATCCTGGTAAAACTGCGTAAAGAAATTGAACCCGATAGTAAGCAGAAGCACGACAACAAAAATCGTACGGAGCTTCGGCATGGCGAAAGCATGCACAATATTGCGTATACCGGTGAAGGGATCGATACGCGTGTACGTAGGCGACGTATGCGTTTCATCGAACCGGAAAATCGTGAAAAGAACGGTGCATGCACTTAAGAATGCGGCAAACCAAAACGGCGTTTGGAACGTAAACCATGGATGAATGGAAGAGTCCGCAAGGAGGCCGCCTATGGAGGGACCTACAATGAACCCAAAACCAAATGCCATGCCGATGAGGCCGAAGTTCTTTGCTTTATCCTTCGTAGAACTCATATCGGCAATCGCAGACATAGCCGTCGAGATGTTGCCACCCGTGAAGCCGTCCAGAATGCGGCTCACAAGAAGGATCGTCATAGAGTGAAGCCCTATTCCAAGAGCAAAAAGGACATACCCGAGAGATGTCCCTGCAAGGGAAAGCAGGAGGACGGGCTTACGGCCAAAACGATCCGAGAGCGCGCCTAAGAGGGGGGCTCCAAAAAATTGTGCGAGGGGATAGACTGCAACAAGCAGGCCGTAGAGAAGTCGACGTGTCTCGA
This sequence comes from uncultured Candidatus Peribacteria bacterium, assembly GCA_964515125.1. Taxonomy (GTDB): domain Bacteria; phylum Patescibacteriota; class Gracilibacteria; order Peribacterales; family Peribacteraceae; genus JALQTW01. The sequence continues at coordinate 922 of CAZEUQ010000055.1, read as the reverse complement.
TGCTGATGTCTCCGAGCAGTACGCCACTATCACTGCGCAGGATAATGATTGCAAGAACAGGGATCACAATGCCCACCCCAATCATGTCGAGGAGAACTGTTAAAAAAAGGGTCGTCAGATTTGAACCACGGCGTATCATAGGGGAGGAGTGTACACTCACTAGTGAGTAGTGAGTAGTGAGAAGGACTAAAAAGCAGCCCGTCGGCGAACGGACTGCAATGGAGCTGTAGACTGTGGGCCTTTGGATCAGCCAGTGACGAACCGCACGATGGACTCCCCGAACCGCACGGCACCTTGGATGTCAGCAAGGAAACCCGGCAGATCCGACACGATTGCAACGATCGCCTGACCGCCGCAATACAGCGCGAGACACCCTAAGATGACTCTTGCTGGGCGAACCATGATTGTTGCCATACGGCACTCCTGTGAAAAAAGAAAAGGATCGTAACCTACAGCTAAAGTATATTTTATGTTATTTATATATATTAGTCAATCATCATGAAATGGCTTCCATTAGGGCTAATCACTACCCACTAACCCCTACTCACTACCGTAATGCCAAATTCTGCGTCACGGTGGGGTACTTCGTCTTCATCGTATTTGGCAGTGTCTTGTAGTACGACACCAGCTGTTCCTGGAGAACAGTGCCATCTGGATGCATCACATCACGCAACCACACAATTTCGTTGGGACGAATCGCTCTTCCACGAACACGAAGATCAGCGGGCGCATTCGTATTGAAGTACGGACCGGTGAGTGTGATCTGTCTGGCATCCGGTGTTCCATATAAACGAACCGTTACATCTTCACCTGTGATGTATGCCTGCATGAGAATGGGATGATCCGTATCATTGCGGAACTTCAGGTCCTGTTGATCGTAGAAAATTGCCGCATCTAATCCCACTAGTGCATCTTCGTAATA
>CAZEUQ010000054.1:0-7305 GCA_964515125.1 uncultured Candidatus Peribacteria bacterium | reverse complement strand
GGAAATGGATCGCATGCGTCTTGCACCGTACTAATTCACAATGAAGCGATGAATTCCTGCAAAGGAAGTGCATTGGGAAGTCTTTGTCCATCCAAAACAATCCGCGAGACTGATGTTGTTGCAGTGTCGTAGATGAGGTCAAACGTATGATCGTGGGATCCGGAATAGAAGAGATTTGTCACATGGATCTTCCCTGGCTGCTCTGCAACGGGTGAGAAAGACGTGTCCACCATGAAGAGAATACCCGCATTCATGAGTGCGCTGCGTGCCAGCCGTTCTGCATCGGCAGGATGCATGGGAACAGCATTGATGACGGTGACACCCGTTTGCGATGCACGGGGATGCACGGGGCCCTTCATGATGCGAAGCTGATTTTGCTCATCACGGCTCAAGAGCGGCATGCCAAGCGTGGTAAGTCGTTCCTGCACGCTCTGCCATGTCTCGGCAGAACGCGGAAAACCCTGTTCGATAAACCATGTTCGAATCTCTGTAAGAACGGGAGCGATGAAAAGCAGGTTCGCAGGGTGCGCAATGATGCGCGTCGTAAGGCGTTTTTCAAGGAATGTCAGAAGTGGCGCAGGAAGAGGACGCCGTGCTGAAAGAGCCGTACGAAGTATGCTCATCTCTAAATCGGCAATGACGGAATCGCGTGCCAGCACATCTGTAAGAAATGCGGAGACATCATCTTCCTGCACATCCTGCACAAGACGCAGTGCAAGAAGCGATGCCAGCGGTGTACCGCTACCCGAGGCAATCTGCTGATGCACTTGTGCAAGAGACTGCAGAGAAAAATCGGCAGGAGGAACGACAAGTCGTGCCCGCTTTTGGGAAAGCCAGAAGGAAGGGACAGGCGCGATGGATCCATGAGTAAAAGGCGCTGTCAGGTTGATCTGGAATCCTTCCGGAATGATCCAGGCAGCAGATGACGCCGTCACAAGGACAGGCGCATGGAGTGCTGCGACGGTAAGATGAGTATCATCTGTATGGAGGTACGCGGATGCTCCCAAAAGATCCACACGTGCTGCATGGGCGACGACAGTGCTATGACTAGTACTCGCCAAAAGAATGGATCCCTTTTTTAAACGAAGTATGCTGCCGCTTTCGTTCACGGCAGACACAACGGCATCCTCTTCGAGGAGAACGGAAACCCCCGATGGGAGCGTGACAGGAGCATCGGATGGATGAAGTTCGATGAGGGCCGCGTCATGATAAGTCGACCGCATGCTCTGAACCCGATCAAACACCGCGAATGCAGCAAGAAGCATTGCCATAAACAGCACTGCAACAGCTGTTTTTCCGTTGGTTCTGTGTGTGTGCATATTTCCCCTTAGTATAGCAGAAAAAGGTTCATATGACGAGAGCCACTTTATACATGGAGCGCAGGTGTGCGCACCTGCGCTTGCAAGAGGGAAGTCCCTCCCTCACAGTATCCTCATGCGCATTCTTGGCATTGATCCCGGCATTGCAACAGTAGGGCTTGGGTTTTTAGAAACGCTCGATCGCGATCAATTTGGAGAAATTGAATGGGCTATCATTACAACAGCACCAAAACAGCCACTGGGGATGCGGCTGAAGGAAATTGTGGATGATCTGGAGAAGTTTTTGCTCGAGAAAAAACCTGATCTTGTTGTCATCGAACGATTGTTCTTTGCAACAAACCGCACAACGGCGATGACGGTTGCAGAAGCGCGTGGTGCCATCTGCACAACCATCAGTCGGCATGGCATTTCCCTGCTAGAGCCGGGACCCATGGAACTCAAGCAAGCCATTACGGGAGACGGTAAAGCCGATAAGCGCCAAATGCAGGATATGGTCGTGCGAGCGCTCAAGCTCACGGAAATTCCCTCCCCGGATGATGCTATAGATGCACTGGCAATGGCGCTCTATGGTGCGTTCCATAGAGAACTTCAGACAGTCTGAATGATCAAACCAGCACCTTCTCTGTTTTCTGACTTCTGACTTCTAATTTCTTTTTCTCTTGTAAAACATTGTTCATCACATGACCTTCTTTTACCTCCCTCACATGAACCCCATCCACTCCCTCAGGCAAATGCGTCGTCGTCATGAGAACATGGTGGCCCTGGAGGCCAGAGAGAAGTGCATGTTGATGAGCATCATCCAGTTCCGAAAAGACATCATCGAGCAGGACAAGCGGTCGTTCGGAACGGACAGTGTCGATGGCGGCAGTCACGCCAAAGAGCAGCGCCAGAAGAACCGTGCGTTGCTGTCCACGGGAAGCGAAGGTCGCGATATCGTGCTCGCGAGCAACGATGTTCCAGTCATCTCTGTGTGGCCCCACGGTTGTCGAGCGTACAAGAAGGTCCCGTGGGCGGTAATGTGTCAGAAATAAGGCAAGCTCATCACGAAGTGCGGGTACGTCCTGCGCTACGGTCTTGGAAACATAGTTCATTCGAACATTTTCCCAAGACTCACCCAGTGCCTGCACACGCTCGGTCAGTGTTGCGTTGAGAGCATCCAAGAGGGTGCGGCGTTCGTGGATAATCTTCGCGCCGTACTCCGCAAGCTGGGCATCCCACGGAAGCAAATCTCGTTCGTGCGCCTCTTGTTTGCCAATTCTGCGAAGGAGAATGTTTCGCTGAGACAAAGCTTTTTTGTAGGAGCTATACGCCTGCACAAAAACCGGGGAAAGCTGCATAAGAAGCCGATCTATAAACAAACGTCGCTCTGCGGGAGAACCCGTAAACAGAAGCAGATCCTCCGGAAGGAAGGTGACCGTTGGGAGAATGCCAAGAAAGCGCGCAACAGGAATGCGTACATCATTCACAAAGAATGCTTTCGCTTTCCGTGGCTGCTCCGTGATGGCAACTTCCAGAACATTTTCCTCACCATCATCCTGCTGAACCCTTGCCGTCATGCGCGTGAAATCTGTGCCCCACCGGATGATATGCTCAGGGAGTGCTCCTAAACAGGAAGATCCGACCGAAAGAAATGTAATAGCCTCCAGAATGTTCGTTTTGCCACTCCCATTGGGGCCAATGAAAAGATCGCAGCTATCTCCAGAAAAGGAGATCTCTGTGCGTTCGAAGGAACGGAATTGTTGCAACGCGAGGGAAAGAAGACGCATAGTTCACGGACGGAGAAGAAGATCGGTCGCCTGCGCATACAAAGCGTTGATCATTGTCACGTATACCTGCCGCTTGATGTATCGCGGAAGCTTCTCGGGCAGAATCCACACGGCATTATCGATTTCATCTTGGTCTACCTTCACAATCGCAGAGCGCTCCACATACGCCGACATGAATGCAAGCGTCTGGCCACTGTTGATGGGCTTGTGTTTCTTTAAAAAAGAGACCGGGAAATCGTAGGTGTAGGTCTGGTCACTCACGAAAAGCACACGATCGATGGTGAGCCCTGTTTCTTCCTGAACCTCCCGCACGCCCGCCTGCGCGATGGTCTCACCCTCTTCGATGCCGCCCTGCGGAAGTTGCCAGTCATCACGCTTGCGCGGTTTGTGCACAAGGAGCATTTCATAGACATCGCAACCATCCGGCGAGCACACACCAGCAGGACGGAGGACGAGCACAGCCACAGCCTGACGGTATTGCTTGGGGGACATGGAGGAATCTTACAACGTTTTAGATCGAATAAAGAATGTTTCTTGGGAAATGAGAAGTGCCAAATGACAAATGCCAAGTAAATTTCAATGATACGTATGAAGTTCCAAAATTTGTTTGAGAGTTGGCCTTTAGCCTTTGGCATTTGCGTCAGCTTGAATGCTTCTCCTCCTTCAACTTCACGCCCGTCCTCTTTCTGCAGTCATTGCAGAACTTTTTGAGCTCCCGGAATTCGGCCTTATTCCGCTTGAGGATACGAATGGTATACGTCCTGGCAGAGCAGTCCGTACAGAAGCCGGCGTAGACAGTGCGCTTTCCGCGGGGCATAGCTGGGAAAGTATACGGAAAAATCGTGCTATTGCAATACTTTCGTGAGATCAAACAAGTGGTTGTGATTCGTAAATAACTGCCGTATTAATTCGACAGCGAACGGACAAAAAGGCCTCCCACGCACTACTCACTAACCCCTTCTCACTATTATCGTTCCTGCAGATAGTTAAACGCACTATTCGCAGCGATTGTTGCTTCTCCTGCTGCGGTGGTGAATTGTGCAAAGTGGTTGCTGCCGCTTGTCACATCCCCCGCACCGAAGATGCCGGGAATGGACGTTTCCATTGCTTCATTAACCTCGAGGAATCCTCGCGCATCCAGTTCGCAACCAAGCTCTTTTGCAAGATCGACCGATGGAATGGATCCCACTTCGATAAAGACTCCGTCAACATTGATAGTGTCCGATCCTTCGAACGGCTGATCCAGTTTGATGGCCTTCACCTTTTGATCACCTAATACCTCCACTAATTGCCTCTCCAAGACAAAGACCACATTGTCGCGTGCTTTAACTTTATCGACCCAATACGGCTCTGCTTTAAATTCTTTCCGACGATGGATGAGGTACACCTTCCTCGCAACCTGTGCCGCAATGGCCGCGCCTTCCACAGCACTGTCTCCACCACCGATGACCGCAACATCTTTGTTCTTGTAGAAGAATGCATCGCATGTTGCGCAGTATGTGACTCCTTTACCCGAGAATTCTTCTTCGCCCTTCACGCCAAGATGGCGTTTCGCAGACCCCGTTGCAAGAATGACCGTCTTTGTTTGAACAATCTCGCCACTCTCCAAAAGAAGATCAAACCCACTCCCCGTCTTCGTGATCTTCTTCACCCATGCAACGCGCTGCTTGGCGCCAAGACTCAACGCATGCTTCTTAAAGTTTTCCATGAGATCCGGCCCGCGGATATCCTCAATGCCAGGCCAGTTGCCTACATCTGCGGCGGTTGCACCCATGCCACCCTCTTCTCCTCCGAGAATAAGGGTTTTGAGTTTATAGCGTGCGCAATAGATTCCAGCCGTATAACCTGCGGCACCAATGCCAATGATCACGACGTCCTCCATTTCTAGCAAACCATGGAAATACCACATGCATCACACACGGCATCCAAGACCTTGTGCTGTGCATCGATAGAAACAGAAGCCTTCGCAGAAATATTGTTCGATGAAACAGGAATTTGACGCCAAACCTTCAGGTGTTCCTCTTCTTTCATGTGCTCATCAAAATAGATATGCGCATCTTCACTCATCAGATTGTAAAACTTCGTGAGGCCTTCTTTTTTCGTCTGCGCAATTTTTGCGAGTTCACACTCAAAGGCATACATCGTGATGACACCGTCTTCAAAGCTCTTCGCGGCGGCATCCAGAAGGCTCTGAATAGCCTCCTGCGTCTTTGCGGATGGCACATAGGCATCGAGCTCTGTGTCCGTCACGCCCAGACTGCGTGCAAAACGCCTCCAGAGTTCCGCATGTTCCTGCTCCTCTTTCATGTTTTCCTCAATGAACGCCGTCATGTGACCCTGATCAGCTGGAATGCGATCGAGAATTTCCTGAACGATGCTAGGAATGGCTACCGCGAGCGAGAAGTATTCCAAGGCGTAGATCTTCAGCTCCTCCAGAGTGAGCTCACCCTTGGACCAACGAAGGTAGAAAGGATGATTCAAAAGACTCTTCGCCTGAACAGTCTGTTCAATGAGGGAATAGGGAGACATAGAGATGAGGGAGGAAAAGCATGGGGATCGTACATCAGGAATGGCAAAGCTCAAAAGGCATGTGTCATGAGGCTATTTCCCTCCCCATCTCCACCTCGCCTTCTCCCCCGTAAGAACACAAATAAGTAGAAGAAAGCCAAGGATTACGGCTTCCGGAATGACAATGCCGATGAGTGTATCGCTCGCAGAATGGGAATGCTGGTCGATACCGACGAGGATTGATGTCATTGCGACCATCGCAGCTCCCAGCACAATCCACCCTTGCCAGGTGGCAGGGTACCAACCGTACCCATAACGCTTTGCTTTGAACCAATAGGTCTTCATAGAATGGTGCCGAAGGAGGGAATCGAACCCTCACACCTTGCGGTACACGATTTTGAGTCGTGCGCGTCTACCAATTCCGCCACTTCGGCATACCTGCATCATACAATAAGAAAAAAATGTTCGATACGACCGCGGGGCGAAGCCCCGCTCTCCTTTCAACGATATGAGAGCGGCCCTTCGGGCCGCGGTATTCATGTAAAAACATGCTATCCTATTTCTCCATGAAGCAGCACACCACCTTCATCTTCGACTCTTTCCATTTCGACGAAAAAGCGGGGGTTTTGAAATTGAAGTACAACCTTGATGATGAGGTGCATTTCACAGAAGAGCTCACATTTCCAAAAGGCTACACGCTACCCGCTATCCGCAACACGCTGGACGATGCTCTCTTCGGACTCCATCTCATCGGCGGCATTAGTTACTTCAAGACATGTCTTCCGAAGAGAATCGAGATTCGATCCGGCTCACTCACAAAAGATCAAGCGAAATTTTGGAATACCGTCTACGAGAACGGACTCGGGGAATTTTTCTTCCGGAACAAGATTGATTTCCGTGGCCTTGTCGATTTTCCATTTGATGAAAAAATTCAACATTCAACATTCAACATTCAAAATTCTGATACCCACGGTAAAGCACTTGTCCCCATTGGAGGGGGGAAAGACTCCCTCGTCACGATTGAACTTCTGAAGAAAGAAGGTGTTGATATCACCTTGTTCCGCTTAGGATCTCATCCACTTATTACAAAGATGGCGGACATTGCGGGCTGTCCTCTGCTCACCGTTGAGCGAACGCTCGATTCGCAGCTCTTTGAGCTCAACAAACAAGGTGCGCTGAACGGTCATATTCCCATTTCTGCGTATCTCTCGTGGCTCACGGTCGTCACGTCGATTTTGTACAGCTTCGACTCGATCATCATGAGTAACGAGAAGAGCGCGAATGAGGGAAATGTTGAATATCTTGGGAAAGAGATCAATCACCAGTGGAGTAAGAGTGAGGAATTCGAGAAGATGTTTCAGACGTATCTTCATGAGCATGTTTCTCCTTCCATCAGTTATTTCAGCCTGCTCCGTCCCCTCTCGGAACTGCAGATTGCAAAGTTGTTCGCAGGATTTCCGAAGTACTTCGAGTATGCGACGAGCTGTAATGCGAATTGGAAGATCATGGACAGTGAGCAGCGGACAGTGGGCAGCGTTGTAAGACCATGGTGCGGGAAATGTCCGAAATGTGCCTTCGCCTTTGCAATCCTTGGTGCTTTTATTCCCAAAGATCAGCTCGTTGCGATGTTCGGGAAGAATTTGTTCAATGAAGATGCACTGATCACATATTATCGGGAACTTCTTGGGCTCGAAGGTTTTAAACCCTTTGAA
>CAZEUQ010000053.1:0-7383 GCA_964515125.1 uncultured Candidatus Peribacteria bacterium | reverse complement strand
AACAATGACGCCCAAAAACGCCGTAAACATCCCAATGATCCAGAAACGCATCGTCACTTTGCTTTCCCCCCATCCAAGCGCCTCAAAGTGATGATGGACAGGCGCAGAGAGGAAAATCTTTTTCCCATGACGGAAACGTTTACTCGCAAGTTGAAGAAATACCGAACACGTTTCGATGACAAAGAGGAGGCCAACAATCGGCAGAATCAAAACGTGATTGATCATGAATGCCATGACGGCGAGTGTTCCACCGAGTGCCAATGCGCCGGTATCGCCCATGAAGAAGAGTGCGGGAGGGACGTTGTACCAAAGGAATGCGGCAATAGAACCGACAATCACGCCACAAAAACCTGCAAGAACAAACAGACCCTGCAAATAGGCAAGGACTCCGAAGGCAGCGAACGAAAGAATGAGGAGACCTCCTGCAAGTCCATCGAGTCCGTCTGTCACATTGACTGCGTTTGCAGTGCCAATAAACACAAAAATGAAGAAGGGAATATAGAGCCAGCCAATATCTAATGTCTCTGGGAGCCCAAGTGTTGTTCCAAAAGGAATTTCAATCGTGTGATAGTCCAAACGAAGATAAAACCAGAGTGCAGCAAAGAGGCCGATGCTGATAAGAAAAAGTACCTTCGGAAGTGCATTGAGCCCGGCTTTTTTTCCGCTCCCGACAAATAATGTGCGTAAGATAGCATCCATGCTCTCTCCCCCAAGATCAAAAAGTGCTGCCGCAAAGACGAGGGCGCTGACAAGGAGAGAGAGGATCAATACTTGCTGGAGTGAACTGCCGAGGAAGGGATCGGAGAAACCATAGGAAATAACGTATGCACCGGCCACAATAAAGAAGATGCCTCCAGAGAGAATCCGCTTGATGAGGGTGACAGATTCATGCAGCTTCGCGGCATTCGTGCTCACAATATTCAAATAATCATCCAGCGCACCAAGAATGCCGAGCATCACGAGACTTGCAAGTGGAATGTAGACCTGCCCGCGCTGCAGAAGTGAATGATCTACTGTTCCAAACAGGGAGAGGAGGCGTGAAATAGCAATGGTGAGAAGGATTGAGCCCCAGATGAGAAGGCCTCCCATCGTAGGAGTTCCTGCCTTGGATTTATGCAATGATAGAAAAACACTCACATCTCCGCTATCAACAGCTTCCACACGAAGTTGCTTCCCAAGACGGAAATGCTTGAGGAGGCGGACAAAGAGGGGAGTTAAAAAAAGGCCAATTGCGAACGCAAGAAAACTGTAACCCAGAATTGCAACAAGCGAGAGATCCGGGCGTACCGGAGGAGGAAGCATAGCATCATCATAGGAAGGATGCCGCGATCATTCAAGGATGTTATTTCGCCATGCCGAACGCAGGCGTCTTGGACGGTGTAACGACGTGCGTCTTGTCGATATCGTAGAAACGGATTTGCTCTTTCTTGAACATCAGTTCGATGCGACCGATGGGACCGTTACGGTGTTTACGGATATAGATGTCCGTCACTCCCGGGCGATCGGAATCTTCATCGTAGTAGTCTTCGCGGTACATCATGAGAACGATGTCTGCATCCTGTTCGATGGAGCCCGATTCGCGAAGGTCGGACAGCTGTGGGATATTCCCAGGACGACTTTCGACCGCGCGGGAAAGTTGGGAGAGAGCAACGATAGGTACTTTTAGCTCACGGCCGAGTGCCTTGAGGGAGCGCGAGATTTCCGTGATTTCCTGGACGCGATTGCCCACATACCCTGCGTTCCCCGTACTCATGAGCTGTAGGTAGTCGATGATAATCATGTCGAGGCCGTGTTCCATTTGAAGACGTCTGGCCTTCGCGCGGAGTTCCGGAATACTGGATCCTACAGAGTCATCGATAAAAATATTCGCCTTGCTGAGTTCATCCATGATTGGACCCATGTTCTGGAAATCGCTGTCATCTAGTTTTCCTTTTTGGAGCTTCCACGAATCCACGCCAAGCATGGATGCAAACAAACGATCGACAAGTTGCTCTTTGCTCATTTCAAGAGAGAAGATGCCAACGGACTTTCCAAAGCGGATGGCTGCATTCTGCGCAATATTCAATGCCAGAGCGGTTTTTCCCATACTGGGACGGGCTGCAATAACAATCAGGTCGCTTGGCTGGAACCCCGATAGTTTGAAGTCGAGCGTTTTGAATCCTGTCGGGACTCCTTTAACGTAGTCATCATCTTTTGCTTCGTGCATCTCCGCAAATTTTTCGTAGCGGGAATCCAGAACATCGCGGATGTGGATGAATTTTTCTTTGAGGAAACTGGAAGAAATATTGAAGACCGTTTTTTCCACCTGCTCCAAAATTTCGGGAACTTCACGCTCAACATCAAAACCAAATGCTTTAATTTGGTCGCCAGCTTGTATGATGCGCCTGTGGACTGCCTTTGTCTTGACGATCTGTCCATACTTATACACATGCGCTGCTGTAGGAACATTGGCCGCAAGTTCTGCAATAAAGGCGCTGCCGCCGATATCCTGAATTTTTTTATTGTCTGTAAGCTTGGTACTAACCGTGATAATGTCGATAGGCTGGTGTTCGTGATACAAATCGAAAATCGCACTGAAGATGGTGCGGTACGTGGGATCATAAAAATCTTCCGGTCGGAGCATTTCGGAGACCTTGATCATTGCCTCTGGATCCATCAAAAGCGCACCAAGAACCGTTTGTTCCGCCTCAAGGCTATGTGGAGGAGCATCAATGCGATCCATAGGTTGTGAGTGTAACGCGCTGAGACCCAAGTACAAGAGGAAGAAATGTGGGAAAAATGGGGAAATAGAAAAAGTGCGGAGTGCCCGTAAAACACCCCGCATATTCCTGCTTTAGACAATAGCCGCCTTTGATGCAACAAGACGAATGTCACTGTCCAGCTTTGCGGCAATGTCCGGGTTTTGCTTGAGATACTGGCGTGCTTGCTCGCGCCCCTGGCCAATGGACTCTCCCTCAAGCTTGAAATGTGATCCTGCTTTTTCGAGGAGCCCATACTTGACCCCAAGATCCAGAATATCTCCTTCCCGGGAAATACCCTGGGCATAGAGAATGTCGAATTCTGCCTGACGGAAAGGGGGAGCAATCTTATTCTTCACAACCTTCACCCGTGTTCTATTTCCTACAATCTCCTGTCCATCGCCGGCCCTTTCCATGATCTTATCAATGCGTCGGACATCCAGGCGAAGGGATGCATAGAACTTGAGGGCATTTCCACCGGTTGTTGTTTCGGGATTCCCGAACATGACGCCAATCTTCATGCGAAGCTGATTGATGAAAATGACGGAGCAACTTGTTTTACTGACGATGGAGGTTAACTTTCGAAGTGCCTGGCTCATGAGGCGAGCCTGCAGACCCATGTGACTATCTCCCATCATGCCTTCAATTTCCGCACGCGGCGTAAGCGCCGCAACAGAGTCGATGACAATGATGTCAATGCCGCCAGAGCGGACAAGCGTCTCAGTAATTTCCAGTGCCTGCTCACCGTCATCTGGTTGAGAGATGAGGAGGGTATCGATATTCACACCTATTTTCTTTGCATACTGCACATCAAGCGCATGCTCCGCATCGATAAACGCAGCTCGACCACCTCGTTTTTGCACTTCTGCAATGGCATGGAGTGCAAGCGTCGTTTTTCCGGATGACTCCGGTCCAAAGATCTCGATGATACGGCTCCGTGGAATGCCGCCACCAACGGCGAGATCCAAACTGAGGGATCCGCTTGGAAATGTCTCGATCTGTACGTGGGAATCGGCGCTCATTTGCATAATAGAGCCCTGCCCGTATTTCTTTTCAATCTCGAGAAGCGCAGCCTTCACGGCATCATCTTTGGCGTTCTGCACAGGGCCTTTTTTTGATGTCGATTCTTTTTTCGTTGTTGTTTTCTGTGACTGATCCATAAGAGTTGTAGAGGAGGAAGTTTTCGTCATGGTACTGTGTGGGGGAGAAGAGTAAAGGGTACACGAACGTTCACCCGCACTCTATCGATATGAAAAAAAGTGTCAAAATAATGCGCTTGCAAAGCATGAAGAATGATGATGGTGTAACATCGTACACCCCTTCTTTTCTCTTAAAAATGGCTCGACGCAAGGCACAGATGATGAAGTAGTGATGCTCTCTATTGCCGACAACGTCCTGTATTCACGGTATGATCCGTAATCTCACAGAAAAACCCCTGCGGACAGAGAATACCCGCTGCTCCTCCACAGAGGATAGCACTCCCCGTTCCGGTACGAATGGAGGAGCTTGATCGCGATGGTGTCTGCAAAAACCGCACGGTGGAAAGTACCTGATCCAACTCCGCACGGAGGGAGGCATCCTCCGCATCGGAAGGAACGTAATGAAGCAACAGGACACCGACGTCATGACTCACAAAAATTTCTTCACTGCCGTCTGCTCGTTGAATACTCCCTGCAGGTCGTCCTCCTATACGAAGCGTCTGACCGCTTTCTGCAAGCACGCCTTTTTCATCATGCCGCAGGGTGAGGAAGGGGATTGTGGAACCCGAAAGACGTGCCGTCAGAACGCCCTTCTCAATATTCACATTCCACGTCTGCGGCACCACAAAAGCAATCCCAAGTGATTGAAAGCTCGTTTCATTGCCACTGTGACTATCCAAACTTGAAAGCGATTCCACGATGAGAATAGGCAAGTACTCATCACTGACATTCGGTTCCACGGTCCCGCTTGCCGTGACCGTTTGGCCCTCAAAGTCATCCAGATTCAGACGCGCACTTTCTAGATAGTACGCTGCGTGTCCATCGACCGTTAATACATGGGATCCGCGGCGAATGAGCGAAATTCCAGTGGATGTCAGCACGCCTTCAATCTGCAAAGGTCCTGTTTGAAAAGGTGCGTGATTTTTAGGTGCATGAGATTTCAGGAGCATCCATGCAGCTCCAAGCACAATAAGAACAATGCCGAAGATGACAAAGCGACGCATCATAGGAACGTCATTGCTTATTTCTTCTTTGTAGCGTCGAAGGCATAGACCGCACGACCCACACGAACGAAGTACGGCATCTTTTGGAGATTCAAAGAGATGGTGCCGATCTTCACCGTGCGCTGCTTGCCGACTTCCTCGATGATCTGCTTTTTCGAGAGGGGTCCTTTTTTCTTCAAAATACCTTCAATCACATCGGCAACGGTTCCCGGTTCATAGCCCCACTCACGCAGTGCATACAGGCCACGACCGACAAGGACAAATTGCGGGTAGCGGATGAGTTCGTTGTGCACGGCCTGAACCGTCACGTTCTTATGGTCAAATGCAGCAGCACGAATACGGTTTGCAATATCCATAAAGTGGAGTGGCTCACCAGTCTTGCGGAGAATGATTTCGACCTTATCGCGGATAGAACGAGGACGGACAAATCGCCACTCTGTAAGCCCCCAACCCTCGGCAACTTCCTTCAGGCGTTCATCGATAGTCATGGCACTAACGATCAAATCTCGGTTTGGAGTCTTTCCATTGAACAACGCGAGAGATTGGATGGAAGATACCAACTCTGCCTCCTTCATGCACGAGTGGCGCTTCTTCAAAAGCTTTACGGCATTATCCACAACGGCATTGATCTCATTCATGGAAAGGCTTACAAGGCGCCAGAACGGCTTGATATTCTGACTGCGGCCATGGAATTCCATATCACTGTCGATACTAAAGGAAAGACGAAGAATAGACCCATCCACCTTTGTAGAGTTCGTGATTTTCTTGAGCATGTCCGTAAGAAGGTTGGATTCCAACATCAGTCCACCGTGCTCTCCAAGTACTGCTTTTGCCATCTCGTTCACTTCATCAAAACGTGTGGTACGCACCGTGCGCTTTAGCTTGGCAATGGCGATACTCTCAATCTGGCGAATGCGTTCACGTGTGACATTAAAGTGCTTGCCGATTTTCTCCAGCGTTTGCTTGGAGCCACTGTTATCCATTGCGAAACGCTTCTTGATCACATCACTCTCTTTCTGCGTCAGCACGAGAAACAAATCGTCAACAAGTTCACGAAGGTTGATCGTCAGCGTTGGCTGTGCGGTCGACGTTGCAGAGTCGGAGTAAGACATAAGAAGTGATGGGGAGAAAACTACCTTGTTCTACCAGAACATTGACAGAAAAGAAAGAAAAAAGAGTTCGTGATCCAATCGTCTCCCCGGACAATCGGTTTTTCTTTGAGGACACTGGCGGAACCGGTAGTTGAAGGAACTGAAATGGAAGATATTATAGAACTTTTTAATATGATGTCAAACTCTTTCTTTTGGCCTCGATAAGGCAATATCTGCGATTGTACATGCAGACATTGCATCTGAATCCTTGCAAGGCGTATGGGAATAGGAAGTATATCGTTCGTCAATGAAATGTACGTTTATCAGTACTGCCTCCTGAAGCTTTTTTGCAACATCGGAAACATAGGATGATTGTGTACCGATGTCACCGGAGAGGAGAAGAGGGTCCCCCACCACAATCTCATCAATCTTTTTTTGCTGGATAATTGTTCGAACCTGCTCAATGAGATCATCTGTTGAGGTGTGATGAATCGTATCAAGCGCAAAGACGATTCCCGTTTGCCGATCAGCACATGCAACGCCTGTTCGCTTCGTGCCGATGTCTAAAGCAAGAAGCATATGTTCATGGTAGGTTATGGAGCGGAAATCGCAAAGGGAAAAGCACTTGGTTGATTGGTTGATTGGTTTATTTGTTATTCGTTTCGCATATCAAAGCTCACTAAACAAACAACAAACAAATAAACGAGCAAACATTCTTATTTTTTCTTTGCCGCTGCCATTCTTGCAAGGAGCGACTTCTTGCGCGCTGCATTCTTCGGATGAATGATGCCCTTCTTTGCAGCAGTATCAATTGCTTTGTAGGCTTCAGGGAGTGTCTTTGCCGCTTCATCCTTCTTTCCTGCTTTTGCAAAATCGCCGACTTTGCGGATCATCGTCTTCATCTTTGTCTTATACGGAAGGCGTCTGTCGCGTCGTTCAATGGACTTCTTGGCCTGCTTAATGGATGACTTAATAATGGGCATAGAGCTGAAAGAGGGTACGGGAGAGAAGAGCCAGCGTCAAGAATATGGATATAACGAGGAGAAGTGCATCTGTTTACTCGTTTATTGGTTTATTGGTTTTCTGCATATTGGGATTCCCCAGAAGCAGAATAACGAATCAACCAATAAACCAACAACTCCTATCACTTCTTCACTGGCTCCAAACGTCGGGCACCTATAAACTGCGCCTGTTATGTGCGGCATCTTTGGATACACAGGGCAGAAGAAGGATGCAGGTCGTATTGTCCTCGAGGGGCTTAAAAAACTGGAGTATCGCGGCTACGACTCGTGGGGTGTTGCTATGCAGACGAATCATGCGATCGTCGTCAAGAAAGACATCGGCAAAATCA
>CAZEUQ010000052.1:0-7540 GCA_964515125.1 uncultured Candidatus Peribacteria bacterium | reverse complement strand
AATCCTCTTCTTGCGGCACATGCACTTCATCTCCTTTCGTCGCAGGATCCATCTATTCCATTGCTCCACCATCTCTCTTTTGGAATAAGCATGTGGGCAATTGGTGGAGGCCTTGCCGTGAGTATTCTCGGCACGTGGGGGATCATCGCTCTGCGTAGGCGGGAGCTTCTCGCATCTCTCCTTCTCGTTTTTGCGGCGAGCGTTTTCTCACCCACTGCATCCGAAAGCATCCTCTTCTTGCCGCTTTTCATCGGAGGTGCGTACTTCTTGTTCCATCAAAAGAAATACACGATCCATCCGATCATCGTTTCGGCAGGTGCCCTCGTGATGATGGTGTATATCGTGGTTTTCTTTCCTCGCCTTCGTCCAAACGTTGCGCGGGACATTCTCGCACATATTCCCATGCATGATTCTACGGCATCCATTCTCCTGGTTGGGCCTTATACCTATGAGTGGTCGTATTACTCATTGCTTCCGGTTATTCGTTATTCGGAGAAGCTGAAAAATCCCATTGCGGATTACATGATTTGCGTGCAGGCATGCCCTGAACAACTTAAAACAGGCATGACGAGGATGAAGGGGATAGAGGAGGGAGAGGTATATGAGAGGTAAGGGTTCCATAGAAAAGAAAATGAATGAAAAATAGAAAGATGTCCGCTGATTATGGTTGTGCCTTTGCAGGCGGGACACACTTGGTCATGCTGTTCGCGATTTTGTTCGATCTCGTGAATGAGGTGAAACATGGATGTTGCCTTGCGTCGTGTGCATGGTATAGCTATGCTGAGATTGATGTCTGGTGACATTCCTCAAATCCAAATGCCTGACGACGATACGTTGCTTCCTTTCGACGATCGAGGCAATCTTTGCATTATGCGGGAAAAACCGCGAACGGCGGTCGAGGTATCACTTTGTGCCAGAGTTCAACAGGAAAAAAAACGGATTGCAAGAATCGTATGTGAATAGCGTTGAGCTTCACTCATCGTCGTCCATGATCCCGCTCAGCAAATTAAGATCGCCGTTTGAAAGACTCATCGTGTTGGATAGTAATCCTTATACCACTCCACGAACTTCGGAATCCCATCTTTGACCATCGTCTTGGGTTCATAACCGAGCATCTTCTTTGCCTTGGAAACATCCGCAAGGCTCGCTTTCACGTCGCCCGGCTGCATCTCCATGAATTCTTTCTTACCCTCTTTACCGCAGGCTTGTTCGATCATCGAAATAAAATCCATCAGTTCTTCTTTTCTTCCAGATCCCAAGTTGAAGACTTCTTCGGGGTAGTTTTTATCGATCGATGCAATGACTCCGCTCACGATGTCGTCGATGTACGTAAAATCACGCTGCATTTTTCCCTGGCCGTAAATGTGCATGGGCTGATCCTTCAAAATGGCATCCGTAAACAGGAATAATGCCATATCGGGTCTTCCATACGGGCCGTAAACCGTGAAGAAACGAAGTCCCGTCACCGGAATGCCATAGAGAGAATGATACGTATGGGCCATCAGCTCGTTATCTTTCTTGTTCATGCCATAGAGCGACACTTGGTTATCCGTACGATCCTCTTCATTCGCAGGAAGTTTGTCGTTTCCTCCGTACACGGAACTGGACGATGCATAAATCAACCCCGGAATCTTCTGCAGTCGTACTTCTTCGATGATGTTGAAAAATCCTTGGATGTTGATGGCGATATATTCATCCGGATGATCGAACGCGTAGCGGACTCCCGCAAGCGCCGCCAGATGACAGACGCGATCGACTCCCTTCATGGCGTTCTTCACGGCATCGCGGTCCAAAATATCTCCTTTGATGAAACTGAATCCTTTGATCTTCTGCAGAATCTCCAAGCGTGCTTCTTTCAATTTCGGATCGTAATAATTATTCATGTTATCGAACCCCACGACCTCATCGCCGCGCGCAAGGAGTGCTTGTGCGGTGTGGAAGCCGATAAAACCCGCAGCTCCTGTGAGGAGGATTTTCATAGGATGATTGTAGCAGAAATGCTTTCTCTAGAGACCTATTCCCATGTAGTGGAATCCTGTCCGCTGGATCTCTTCCTTGTCGTACACGTTTCTTCCATCGAAGAGGAGATCCCCCTTCATCATTTTCTTGAGTTCTTGTAGATCGATACCACGGAATTCATCCCATTCCGTGAGAAGGATCACCGCATCGCAGCCTTTGGCCGCATCGAGAGGGGATGATGCGAAGAGGAGGTCCTTGGGCATCATGGCTTTTGCCGTTTCTGTCGCGGCGGGATCGAACGCTTTCACGCTATGACCCGCATCAAGAAGCGCCTTGATGACATCAATGCTCGGTGCCTCACGCATGTCATCGGTCTTCGGCTTGAACGCAAGGCCCCACACGGCAACGGTTGCTTTCTTGGGAAGTGCCTTGAGAATTTTTTCGATGAATCGGGCGCGTTGATGTGCATTCACCGCATCGGTCGCATCGATAATTGGCATAGGTGTTCCGTATTCCTTTGCAAGTGCCATGAGAGCCTTCACATCTTTTGGAAAACAACTTCCACCGTAGCCGATTCCCGCATGGAGGAAGCGCGGCCCGATGCGGTCGTCTAAGCCCATACCATTTGCAATGTCACGAATGTCTGCACCCGTCATTTCACAGAGCTCTGTGAGCATGTTGATGAAGCTGATCTTCGTCGCGAGGAACGCATTGCTTGCGTACTTCACGATCTCCGCGCTCTCGCGGCTCATGAAGACGAGAGGCTTTCCCACGCGCGTGATGGGCTTGTAGAGTTCTTCCATCATTTTTTTTGCATGCGCATCGCCGTTTACGCCTATCACAACACGATCTGGCATCAATGTATCTCCCACCGCCATTCCCTCACGGAGAAATTCCGGATTACTGACGACGGGCACATGGATGAAAAGTCCTCGCTTCTTGAGCGACGTGGCAATCATTTCTTCGCACTTCTTTCCTGTCCCTACAGGCACTGTCGACTTTGTCACAAAGATCAGGTCGTGATCGATCGTATCTGCAACGGACTGCGTGACGGCAAAGATCGCCTTTAAATCTGCTTTATGATCTTCTCCTTGTGGCGTCGCCACCGCGGAAAAGAGTATTTGAATGGATGGTAATGCCTCACGAATATCCGTCGTGAACGACAGCCTCCCATTCGTGAGGTTTTTCTTGAGAAGTTCCTCAAGGCCCGGTTCAAAGATGGGACTTTCCCCTTTTTTCAGTTTCTCGATCTTCTTCGGATCGATATCGACCCCAATCACCTCATGCCCCAGTTCGGCAAAGCATGCCGCTGAGACAAGGCCGACGTAGCCGGTACCGACAATTGCTATTTTCACGAAGGGAAGTGTATCGAAAGCCAATGATTCTGTCAGGGAGTAGGGCAAGAAATCAGAAATCAGAGGGCAGGAGGCAGAGTTCTGTGCAATACTGACTTCTGCTTTCTGACTTCTGCCTTCTATGAATTTCCTTATCCACGGTTCCATCGCGAACGATCTCCTTCTTGGATTTGAAGGTAGTTTTGCAGAAGCACTCAAGCAGCATGATGCGGAAAATCTCTCGGTATCGTTCTTTGCGCCGCGATTGACCCGACATCATGGAGGGACTGCCGCGAATATTGCGTGGAACTTGACGCTCCTTCAGCAGACGCCATACATCGTTGGTGCGGTCGGGCATGACGGCGATGAGTATCTTGCCCTTCTTCAATCCCGTGGTGTGCAACTCGATTTCGTTGAGCGACGAAAGGACGATATGACCGCTTTCGCGGTGATTGGAACCGATGACAATGGGAGGCAAATTTCCTTCTTTCATTCCGGTGCCGATGCGCATGCATCGCTTCCTACCTTCAACGGCAATATTCCGCAGATGCAATACGGCATTGTGGGGGCGAGGAATCCTCAACTGATGATCGAAGGAGCCAGGCAACTCGATTCTTTGGATATTCCCTTCTTGTTTGATCCAGGACAGCAAGCCCACATTCTTTCCAAAGACGAATTCCGTCGTGCGGTGTCTGTTTCCTACGGACTCATTGTCAATGAGTACGAATGGATGCTTTCTTCTTCCACATTGCAGTGGCAGATTGATGATGTGGTCGGATCGTGCGGATTGCTCGTCGTCACAAAAGGAGAACGGGGACTCACGATTCATACCGAAGACGGTGAAGAGCATGTCGCTGCATGTATCCCTGATTGTGTGGTGAATCCTACGGGTGCTGGTGATGCACTCCGAGCGGGTTTTCTTGTAGGTCGAGCACTGGACTGGAGTCTTGCAGACGCAGCGCGTCTGGGCTGCGCTCTCGCATCGTTCGTTGTGGAACAAGAAGGAGCATTACTCGATTCGGTTGATATGGATGAACTGAAGGTTCGGTTTGAGAACGAATGGCATCCTATGCCTTCCTTACGTGACGCGCCTTGCTAGGAGTTTGTATCGCGAGCACAATATGTGCATGGAGATATCGTGGGTCGGATTGTTCCTCTACTGAGAGCGCAATCGTTCATGAATTGTCTCCTATTCCTTCCCCATTCTTCCATGTCTTACGTCGATGGATTCTTGATCCCTCTCTCAAAGAAGAATGTGAAGATGTACCGCCGCATGGCCAAATGGGGCAAGAAAACATGGATGAAGAACGGTGCGCTCGATTACAAAGAGTGCCTGGCAGATGACCTTAAGAACCCCATGGGAGTATCCCTTTCCAAGCTCCTCAAGCTCAAGCCTGACGAGACGGCGATCTTCGCCTTCATCGTCTTCAAGTCCCGCAAGCACCGCGATCTTGTGAACAAGAACGTGATGAGCGATCCGGTGATGAACGATCCACAATTTATGAAGAAGATTCCCTTTGACATGAAACGCTTGTGCTACGGAGGGTTCAAGACGATCGTGGAGGCGTAGGGTCCGACACTCGACTGCAGATTATTGCAATCTTGAGGTGTCCTACGAGAAGTGCAGGAGGTCTAGAAGCAATCTACTAAAAGCTCTAAGCTAGCCATATGTCGTACGTCAAAGATCCAACGCTTGCAGAACAAGGCCGACTCAACCTTGAGATCGCTGAAAAGCGCATGGGTGCGCTTATGGAATTAAAGAGTGTGCTCACCAAAGAGAAGCCATTTTCAGGTCTCACGATTGGCATGGCATTGCATGTCACCAAAGAAACAGGGGTGCTCGTCCGTACGCTTACCGCTGCCGGTGCGAAGGTTGCTATTACAGGGTGCAATCCTTTGAGTACACAAGATGACATCGTCGCGGCCCTTGCCGATGAAGGAACGATGGTGTGGGCATACAAGGGAGAAAGCACGGAGGATTACTATAAATTTTTGGATGCTGTTATCGGGACAAATCCGCACATCATCATCGATGATGGATGCGATCTGGTGACTGCCATCCACAAGAATCACGCAAAACTTTTGCCCGAGATGATCGGTGGCGCAGAAGAGACGACGACGGGCATTATTCGTCTTCGCGCCATGCACAAAGATGGGGCACTCAAAATTCCGATGATCGCGGTGAACGACAACAAAACGAAGCACCTGATGGATAACTACTACGGAACGGGGCAGTCCACCTTCGATGGCATTTTGCGTTCCACAAATCTCCTCTTTGCGGGAAAGACCGTCGTGGTCGTCGGCTACGGAAGCTGCGGAAAAGGTGTGGCTCTCCGCGCAAAGGGACTTGGATCCAACATCATCGTGACAGAAATAGATCCCTTTGCAGCATTACAAGCAGTTATGGACGGGCATCGTGTGATGAAGATGGAAGACGCGTGTTCCCTCGGCGATGTGTTTATTACCGTCTCCGGTGACCTGCATGTTCTTCGCATGGAACACATGGAGAAGATGAAAGACGGTGCCGTGCTCGCAAACTCGGGACACTTCAATCATGAGATCGATATCGATTCGCTCGAAAAAGCGGCGAAGCGAAAACGTCGCGTGCGGCATTACCTAGATGAATACCTGCTCAAATCTGGTCGCGCTCTCTACATTGCGGGTGAAGGGCGCCTTGTGAACCTGGCTTCTGCCGAGGGCCATCCCAGTGAAGTGATGAGCCTCTCATTCTGCGGTCAGGCACTGGCATGCAAGTATCTGGTTGACCATCGAGCGGATCTTGCCGCCGGTGTTCATACGCTTCCTCCGGATATCGATACCTACATCTCTAACTTGCAGCTGAGAGCAATGGGGATCGACATCGATGTGCTTACCCCGGAACAGAAGAAGTATCTGGCGAGTTGGGAGGAGGGGACGTAGGAGTTAAAGCAAATTGAGACAAATATTCATAGTGCGGACGGCATTCATCAATAATTCTCCGGACACGATCTGGAAGCGTTATTTCTTTATTGCGGTCATCTTCCGGAATGAAGCGGTTACTATTATCGATGTCTTCCGTCCAGATTTTGTATTGTGGATCGAAGGCGGATTCTGCCTTCCAGTTCAGCATCTGCGGATCGAAAGGAATGCCAAGCGTTTCACAATAACTTTTGAGGGTGGTTTCGGGATTTTTCCTCACACTGCTCCCATCCAAAACAATTGGCTTTTGATGGAACTCCTCTGTGACGATATGAAACATACGTCGTAGTGCAAGATACCCTGCTTCTTCCGCATTAAACTCTGGATCAATTTTATAATGAGAACGTAATGCCTTTTCAGGATCCCGAATAATGAAGCTATTCGTCCCTCTTTCTAAGAGGGGTCGTGGATTTCTTCGATTCAGATAGAAGGCCATGTTTTTTGAAAACATCAAAGGTTTCCCTTTTCTTTCAAGTAATTTTCTAAGAATGGAACGATACCCATAACGAATATTGCCCGGATCATCTGGCAAAAAACGGTTACTACATCTTTCATTGCTGCAGTAGTACAAATCAATGAGAGGTTCACTCACGACTTCCGTATCTGCTCGTTGCTGGAATGACCTCTCTACAGCGCTTGATACTGAGCGCGGAACACCCCACAAAAACAGGCGCCTTTCTGGAGCATCACATTCATCGATTTCTTGAAACTGGGGGGTTTTAAATGACATATTTTCATGAGTATATTCTCTCTTCTTACTTCGTCTAGTATGAAAACCCGCTGGCTAACCAGCGGGTAAATTTGTTCCCTTTTTTCATCCCACGGGTGCGTGCTAGGTACGAACGAATATCATGATGCCAATTGCAACAACGACGATGCCAATCCATTGCATAGGGTGTGGCCATACGCTGCCGAAAAGCAGGACAGTCAGAATGGCCGCAATGATCGGCATTGATGTCGTGAACGTCGCATACTCAACTGCTCGGATACCGTGTTGGTATGCAGCGAAATACACGTACTCGGCAATCACCCCTATCAGCGTCAGAAGCAACACACTTTTCCAATTCGCTGAGAGCATGGCTCCTACTTCCTTCCTTTGTAACCACAGAAGTGGGCTCGTCAGAAGAGCAAGTCCCATTGAATAGAGGGGTACGATTGCGAGAGGGTGACATTTCGCAAATCGCTGCTCTGCCAGTACGTGGAACGCTGCAAAGAGAGTGATGGCCATAAAGGCCAGAAGTCGTGCGATCATGATCGTATCTCCAATACGAGTGGTGATGAGAGAGAAC
>CAZEUQ010000051.1:0-7602 GCA_964515125.1 uncultured Candidatus Peribacteria bacterium | reverse complement strand
GGCTACCGAAACGCTCAGACGACCGTCATTGCTCCGACCGGAACGATCGGTCTTCTCATGGATTGCGACACAACAGGTGTCGAGCCGGACTTTGCACTCGTGAAATTTAAAAAACTTGCAGGTGGCGGATACATGAAGATTGCAAACCAGTCTGTGCGCCCAGCACTTACGGCACTGGGATACAGCGAGACGGATGTCAACGACATCATGCGGTACGTAATGGGAACACTTTCTTTGGAAGGTGCTCCACACATTAATCGTGCAACGCTCAAGGCAAAAGGATGTACCGATGAAGACATCGCAAAAATTGAAAAGACATTACCGTCTGTGTTCGATATCCAGTTTGCCTTCAACCGCTTTACTCTTGGCGAAGACACGATGAAGCGGCTCGGCTTTACCGAAGAGCAGCTCAACGATTCCTCTTTCAACCTTCTCTCTGCGCTGGGGTACATGCCTGGCGAAATAGAAGAAGCGAACGTCGTCATCTGCGGACACATGACCGTCGAGGGAGCACCGAACCTGAAAGACGAACACCTTGCCGTCTTCGACTGCGCCAACAAGTGCGGCAAGATCGGCAAGCGATTTATCGCAGCGGAAGGCCATATTCGCATGATGGCTGCCGCGCAATCGTTCATCTCGGGTGCCATCTCCAAGACCATCAACCTGCCCAATGAAGCAACTATCGAAGACGTGAAAAGTGCCTACTTGCTCTCCTGGAAACTGGGCCTCAAGGCAAACGCACTCTACCGTGATGGATCTAAATTGAGTCAGGCGCTTTCCAATAAGTCCGATAAAAAGAAGGAGAAGAAAGAAGATGCCGAGGCTACTGTGATCGAAAAAATCGTGATTAAGGAAGTACCACGCCGTCGCAAGCTCCCCGATGAACGCATGAGTCTCACGCACAAAATGTCCGTTGCCGGGCACGAGGGGTACATCCATGTCGGTCTCTACGAAGACGGGACTCCGGGTGAGATCTTCATCAAGATGAGCAAGGAAGGCTCCACGCTCTCCGGCGTCATGGATACACTCGCGCTCTCGCTTTCCATGAACCTGCAGTACGGCGTGCCGCTGGAAGTCCTGTGTGAGAAGTTGGTCAATACACGCTTTGAGCCGATGGGCATGACGAAGAATAAGGAAATTCCTATGGTGAAAAGCTTCATGGACTACATGGGCCGCTGGCTCGCTCTCAAATTCCTGCCGAAAGAAAAGGCAAAGCGCTTCCATAATCACGATCTCATCGAGAAGGCGTACCTGGATGGTTCCAAGAGCAAGGATGCCTTTGCCATGAGCCTTCCTGTGATCGACGAAGGAGCATCACCTGTGTCCTTCACCTTGCCATTCACGTCCGATGACCACCATGCATCGGTAGAAAGTGATGATCCACAAGCGCAGGCAAAACTCCAGGGATTTACAGGATCCATGTGTTCGGGTTGCGGCAGCTTTAAAATGAAGCGCAATGGGTCGTGTGAGTTGTGCTTGGACTGTGGCGCAACGAGTGGATGTAGTTAAGAACGATCTTTTCGTTGAAAGAGTTTCTTATGATTGATGTCGAAGGGATGCTCTGCGGCAATCCGAAGGCGGTCGAAGCATCGTGAAGCGTAGCTCTGAGGATCTTGTAGGAGAGCGACAATGCGTTTGCGCATCTCCGGAGTGCATCCTTCTGCTACAAAATCACAAAGATCATCCTCGGTTACGACAGGAGGATTTTCTTTTTCCATATTCTCTTTAAAAAGAAATAAACAACGTGCCAATGAGACAGACAAATAAAAAGTAGCGCATCAGATCGCAAAGCCTACTCTTTCCTTCTTTTCCTCCACAAGAGCATTAGATAAAAAATGACTTGAGCCCTCTGCCAAAATGATTTCTCCGTATACAATTTGAGATCATCAATTGAACAAAAGTTTTACACATTTGCTGTGGAAGAGTGTGGAAAACTAAGGAGGTCATCATCGGGAGAAGCCCTATTTCTAGCCATTTTCCCGCACTTGACGCAGCGATACTCGATCACAAAGCCTTTCTTTGTATCGCTATCCATCCCTACAGGTTCATAGAGCCCTTTGCAGAGCGATGCTCGGTCCCCAGGGCCTTTGTCATCCACATGCTTGCCCCATAGGCACCGCGGGCAGTGATCGCGGTAGGTGCCCTTGCCTAGGGGCTCCACAGACAGTCCGCAGTGTTCGCAGGTGAAGGGTTCTTCGCGGGGAAGGAAGATCATGGAGGCATGTTCCTTGATTACATGGAACGGGTCAAATGGCTTAATAATGCGCAGATTTGAGCCCTCTCTCCATTTATACGCTAGAGCGGCCCTTCGGGCCGCGGTCATTATCTATAGGATTTCTTCATGCTGAAAAGAAGACTTATCCAAAATGAGATGCCAATGCTCGTCACAACAAATGTGAAAGGTCGTAGAGAGATCTTTGTAAGAGATGGATATGCCCGTGAAGCAATAGATCATCTGTATCGTATTCAGGTATTCCATCCGTTTTTTCTCTATGCGTTCGTCATCATGCCGGATCATTGTCATTTTCTCCTTCGTGTGTGTGAACCGGAAAAGATTTCTCGTGTTATGAATGTCTATAAATCAGGTTTGGCGCATCAAATAGGTGCCGGGCCTATTTGGCAGCCTCGTTATCATCTGGAAATTGTTCGTAACCTGGGACAGGTTATTTCCTATATTCATCTGAATCCTGTCGAGGCGGGCATTGTTCATCACGCATCAGATTATCCTTGGTCATCAGCATCCGGAAAGTGGGATGTTACACAGCTTTCTTTCCTATGATGATCATTTCCTCTACAACCGCGGGGCGAAGCCCCGCTCTGGTGTTCTAAATTTTTTTTATCAGAGCGGCCTTTCAGGCCGCGGTGATTTAAATGTTAAACCGAAAGTGCATCACATCCCCATCTTTGACGATGTATTCCTTCCCCTCCACGCGCAGCTTGCCAACCTCTTTCGCTTTCTGCTCACCGCCTAGATTCACAAAATCCTCATAGGAGATTGTTTCCGCACGGATGAAGCCACGCTCAAAATCGGTATGAATCACCCCGGCGGCTTCGGGTGCTTTGGCGCCTTTGCGCACGGTCCATGCTCGTACTTCCTTGGGGCCTGCTGTAAAATATGTCTGCAGTCCAAGAGCTTGGTAGGCCGCTTGAATGAGTTGATCGAGTCCCGAGGACTCAACGCCAAGTTCTTTGAGCAGCTGGTCCGATTCCTCATCGGAAAGACCGATTAACTCTTCTTCCAACTTCGCGCTGACGAGGATTGCAATGTCGGCAGGGGAGAGTCCCGCCTGTTTCTTCGCGTCATCCAGCTTCATCGTTTTGAGCTCCGCTTCCTTCACATTGAGCGCGTAGATCATCGGTTTCGTTGTGAGGAGTTGCAGCTGCTGCACAATCGGGAGTTCTTCGTGAGTCCATGCGATCGAGGAGCCGAGGCGCCCCGCATTGAGGGCTTCCGTAATCTTCGTGATGATCGCGAATTGCTTTGCGGCATCTTGATCGCCGCTCCGTGCCTTTCCTTCCAGTTTTCCCGACCGCTGCTCAATGGACGCAAGGTCCGCAAGAATCAACTCCGCTTCAATTGTTTCGCGGTCACGCTTGGGATCGGTCGATCCTTCTACATGGATGATGTCACCATCTTCAAACACGCGAATCACATGACAAATGGCGTCCACCTCGCGGATGTGACTCAAGAATGCGTTGCCGAGTCCTTCGCCTTTGCTTGCACCTTTCACGAGCCCTGCGATGTCCACAAACTCGATTGCAGTGGGAATCACCTTCTCGGGCTTCTCGATCTCGGCGAGTTTTTTCAGGCGAATATCCGGAACTTCCACAATGCCCACATTCGGTTCGATGGTGCAGAACGGATAGTTAGCCGCCTGCGCTCCGTGGTTCTTCGTCAGCGCATTGAAGAGGGTGGATTTTCCCACATTCGGAAGGCCAACGATACCGATTTGGAGTGCCATGAATGGAGAGAGAGTACAGGGTCAAAGAAGAAATCAGAAATCAGAAGCAGATGATTCTCGTCAATAAAAAATGGGGACCGTCGTGAGACAGTCCCCCAGAGTTCCACGAAGGGGCAATTGTAGATGGGGCACCCTTCTTGATGTAGAACTCCTTGTTCGCGACGTGAGCACCGGCGCTCATAACTACGAGATTTGAAGCGGATGCCACAAAGTGAACCCGCATAAGCTATGCCTCTTTTTGAGATACGCAAGGAGATGCGATGCAATACTATTGACAAAAAAACAAAAATACAGTATTTTTCCTCTCACGCATGCACACATTCTCCTCCAAAATTGCGACTTTTTGGCTTCTAACAGGGCTCATGATGCCCTCCTTTGCATTTGCCTTCCAGGATAGCCAAGGAACGGTCTATGACAGTGCAATCCAGGTTTTAGCCAGTTCTGGCATCGTGCAGGGCTACCCTGATGGCTCTGTCCGTCCTTTTGACTATATTTCCCGTGCAGAAGCCCTGAAAGTGATTTTGGCAGCCGAGCCAACATCCTCTGCACAGGTTTCCTCCATTCGCAGCCGTATGCCGAGCCTGCCGCTTTTTAACGACATCAATCAGCAAAGCTGGTACGCACCGTACGTGGAGACGGGGTTCCGCATGGGCGTTGTGAAGGGATACGCAGACGGAACATTCCGTCCTGCAGACAACGTGACCGCGGAGGAGGCAATTGCCCTCATGCTTCGCGTGTATAAAAAGGAAAATCCGGCTGCGCCGTACCAAACATCGCAGTACATCAAGAATCAGCCGAACCAATGGTATTCATCGGACATCAGCATTGCGATCCAAAAAAATATGATTATGCATGACCTCATTCTTCAGCCGGGGTTCCCTGTGACGCGCGGACAACTGTTCGACATGCTCTATCGACTTCGCGAAACGCATATAAAAAATATCGCGGCATTTCCTGAATCCAGCGTGCGGGCCATTGTTGCGGGGGGAGCGGTCACGCCACGCGCACGTTCGCTGCCACCATCATCGTTCGAGCAGTATGCGTCGCAAAAAAACTTTGCTATCACTCTGCCGACACTTGGCATTATGGACCTTTCCATCGTGCATCCTTATGATCCGTTTACATCCAAAGGAATTCTCGCCGTGTTGGATAAAGGCGTCGGCCACCTGTTTAGTTACCCTGGGGAAGGCGGAAAGATCATGGTATACGGTCATAGCTCGGGGTACCCATGGGATATTTCCGAGTACACGAAGATCTTCCGCAAGATCAATGAACTCAACGCCGGTGACAGGGCGTACGTCACCTATAACGGAAAAATGTACGTGTACGAAGTCACCAAGCATGCGACCATCAACGTGCAAGATTCCTCTCCCTTCCAGCCTGATAAGGACGGTGAAGAATTGATCCTCTACACCTGCTGGCCGCCGGATACGGTAGATGAGCGATACCTGGTGTTTTTGAAACCCGTCGAGAGTGTTGCGGTGAAGTAGTCTGATACAATGCAACACATGCCCCTTCGCGAACATCCTGAATCATCGGCAGAACATGCTTTTCTTTCTCCGGATGGGCGCACGTTCGGCGGTATTTTTGGGAGGTTTAGGGGAGGAGTAAGGAAAACCGTTGAAAAATCGTCTATTCCCCACCTGAATCCGCATCTTTTGGAGATTCTTTCTAGAGGAGGTTGCACGCTTGAAACACTGCTTGCGGAAAGAAAAAAAATCGATCCCGATGTTTCTCCACAAAAAATCGAGAGAACATTGCAATCATTGATACAGGTTGGTTCGGTTACTTTTGACCAGCAATCGCGTTTATTTTCCATCACGGAAAAGGGAAATTCAGCTCGTCTTCAGATGCAGAAGCGGAGCGAATGAGACTACACTTCTCGCTCAACTTCACCCTTACCTAACTGCGCGATAGGACTACGTCGTACAGTCAATTTCTTCATTATGCTCCGATCCTCCTCACAATCTCCCGACTCACGAAGTCTTTGTCACGCCCGTACTTCAGACGTGAGAGTTGCTTGTAGGCTTCCGTTGCCTGTGCATCTTTTGCGTAGGTTGTTTCTAGCCACGGACGTGGAATCTCGATAGAGAAGGGTCTACTTGGCTGACCATCGATGCTCAATTTCATACATCCCCGGAAGGCATCTACATTCACCAGATCCGCCTCACTGAAGACAGGGCTCATCTCCTTTGCACAGAACTCTGCATCCTGCGGGCCGATTTTGTAGAACATCATGCTCCCTACGTTGCCGAACACGGCGCCCTTCAGGTTCACCGCACCGGATAATTTATTCTCCTTCTCGAGTTGATCGAGGTACTGGTGCGCAATGACAAGGCCAAGACGGTACTTACGCGCCTCGGAGAGGATGGATTCAATGGAATCCGTCACGTAGTTCTGGAATTCGTCGATGTACAAGAAGAAATCTTTCCGCTCCTCTGCGCTCTGCCGTTGCCTGCGCATGGAAGCAACTTGGATCTTATTCACGATGATCATACCGAGGAGTTTACTATTGATGTCTCCGACAAGTCCTTTGGACAAGTTCATGAGAAGAATCTTCTGGTTGTTCATCACGTCGGTGAAATCGAATGCGCTCTTTACCTGCCCCACGATGTTTCTCATCAAGGTGTTTGTGGTGAATTGCCCGAACTTTGCGGCAAAGTAGGGGATCATCTCTTCCTTTTCGCGCTTGCCTGTCTTTGCCATCTGCTTTTCCCAGAAACTGCGGACAATGGGATTCTTCACTTTCTGCACTTTGTACATGCCCCATTCGTCATCCGTAAACAGACGCACAAGGTCGGTAATGGCTCCGCCCTCCTCCTCGTCGGCCATCAGCGTGAGGCATCCATTGCGGAAGTAGTCCTGAATGCGCGGCCCAAAAATCTCTTCGCCGAACATCTTCGTCATCATGTTCATGGCATCCAGCGCGATGAGGTCACGCTCTTCTTCCGTCTTGCCTTCCAGCATATTGAGGCCCATCGGACGCTCGGTATCGGCAGGATTGAAATAGATAATGTCATCGGCTCGCTCACGGGGAATGTAGGGAAGCAAATCCTCAATCAAGGAGCCGTGCGGATCGACCACGCAGATGCCTTTCTTGTTGTGGAAATCCTGCCTCGCCATAATCTGAATAATGGACGATTTACCGGTACCGGTTTGACCAATGACGTAGAAGTGGCGGAAGCGGTCCTCATTCTTGAGGAAGACTTTCTTTTTTTCGCCACGGAAGGTGTTGTAGCCGAGGAAGAGCCCGTCCTCGGGCAGGTTCTTCGGTGCGGGGGAAATTTTGAAGTTAATCCACTTCATCGTTTCCACCTTGTTGTATTTGATGTTGGGCAAGTGGAAGAAGCTTGCAAGTTCGGCCGTTCCCAGGAGCATCGGACACCATGTGAGATATTGCAAGAGTGTCTTTCGGGGGCTGCGGCGGATGAAGCGCATCACCAGTTGCGATGTGCTGTGGTTGCGGGTGCGCTTGAAACCGTTGCCCCGCACGGAATCAAATTGAGAGAATGCAGCAATAATACTTTCCAAGAGCATCCCCGCCTGTTCGGGGGTTTGTGACGACGTGACAACGCGTGCGATGGCATGGAACCCCGGGCTTGCAGCTTTTTCATCAATCGCCTTGGAAAGTTCCTCTACC
>CAZEUQ010000050.1:0-7863 GCA_964515125.1 uncultured Candidatus Peribacteria bacterium | reverse complement strand
GGGACTAGACCAGAAGTGTGTGGGTTTTACGAGAGAGCATGGCTGAGAGTATGGAAACACGGGTGTCATAGCAACGGATGTTGTAGCGAAACATGAATTCAGAGAGGTAGGACGGTAACGTTGAGCGTGGCAATCCTCTGTAGAGATGCCAGCCCATCGGTTTGAGATGCCCCCAGATTCCTTCCTGCGTGTTGGTATGCACAAAGCGTGCTTCCTTGCGTACGAACTCTCGGGCATGACACACCGTCCAATGATTCATCAGTCCGTTGTAGCCGCTCCATTCATCGGTGAAAATCAGGCTGTCCACATCTGTGCAGCGCTCCACGAGTGGGACAAGTGTTCGCTCATTGCGATTCTCCACACAGATCATGAGACATTGGCGTAGCGTTCGGGAAACACCGCCCACAACCCATTGATGTCTCAAGGCAGTCGATTCATCCCACTCTGACGGACCGGAGAGCCTCTTCGGTTCCAGAGCTTTTGCCATGGCACGAAACAGCCGATTGATCCGCTGCCCGGTCTTGCGTTCCACATGGAAGAATCGAGCAATATCTGCGCCGCTTACACCACCCCGCAGACTGAAGAGCTTGATTGCGTTTCTCCATTCATCATCCGAGAACTGACTGCCGGATTTGACGGTATTGGTTCTACCAGTGAATGTACGGTTGCAGTGGAGACATTTGTAACGTGTTCTGCGGCGAGCATCTTTGCCATGACGATGGGCACCTGCAGCACCACAGAAGCGACAGAAAATTGTTCTTGCAGACATAAAAGTGGAGAAAAGAGGAAGTAGATGCCAAGATCTACTCTCTCATCCCACACACTTCTGGTCTATTACCCAGAGCTCCTACCGATGATCACGGGTTTTGAGAAGTCCGATCAACACGTCGTTATTACCAATCGAGACGGCATCATCGTCTACGCAAATGCTGGAGCGGAACGGCATACCGGATACCGCAAGGAAGAAATGATGGGACAATCTCCGGGAAAGCTGTGGGGAGGCAACATGTCCAAGGAATTTTATGAAGAAATGTGGGAGACGGTTCTCACGCATAAACAGTGTTTTGTGGGCGATATGCAGAACAAGCACAAAGACGGAACGCTGTACTGGCAGGAGGTGCACATCATTCCCATTCTCGATAAACACGGAGAAGTCTTGTACTTCATCGGTATTGAACTAGATGTGGACGAACAGGAACGCCGGGAGAAACTGCTACAAGAATGCTCCACCGAAGACGCCTGTCTCCAGGCACTGCGCGTACGGTGGCCCATCGACTGGCTTTTTGAGTCAGGAAATCTCTCCGAAAAGCAACTTTTTGAGCTTCAGGAATCGTACAAAAATGAAAAAATCCTGGATGCTTTGACAGATGACCTTCTCGCCATTTCCAACGTGCTGTTCGCACGGAAAGAAAGCCCCTCCGTCTTTTCCTCCATTGCACTCATGAAGGAGATCGTGGATGAAATAAAAAGCAAATATCCCGATCGACACTATCAACTCTCGTACGAGAATGAACCTCTTGTGATTCGTGAGAACAAGAAACTGCTTCATCAGCTCCTGAACCGCATCATCACGAACGCGGCGCAATATACCCACCCGAGCGTTGGAGAAGTTGCCATCATACTCTTAAAAACGGGGAATCAATTTGTCATTCGTTGTCACGATAACGGCATCGGTATTTCTTTAAACGATCAACGACGCATGTTCAAAAAATTCTTCCGCGGCGTAAAAGCCAGAGCCATGAATCCCACAGGATCTGGCTTGGGACTATACCTCGTAAAAACCATCGCAGACGCCTGCCGATGGGAAATAGTCTGTGTGAGCGAGCCCGAAAAAGGCGCATGCTTCGAAGTGCGTATTCCGCAGGAAGAAAAAGAACTTGCTGCGGCGTAAATCATCGAATGTCTGCAACGATGATTCATGCAAGATCATCTCCAGGATCGATTCGCGTGTAATGAGGGTCTTTCGGATGCCACAAAGGAAGGCCGGAACGAATTCGCTCTTGAAGAACACGTATTTTTTCTGCTGTTCCAGGCTGCGCATTGGTTGGTTTAGCCATTGGCACCAAATGGGCCTCTCCATTTCTAGAGAGATTTTTTAGTATCTCTTTGCCAGATGGCGAAAGTGCATAGACATGTCCGCCTCGCTCGCGCCTGAATTCGTACATCACCCCTTCTTGCACCATCGTCCGAAGGATGTGAATTCCTCCCTTTATTGCCCTTTCCTTGAGTTCCTCAAGCAATGTTCTACTTGTCGCAGTACCATTTTCGCCACCAAATAAGAAGAGCAGTGAATGGAGATCTGTACATGTAAGAAAGGAGCGAAAATCGGCATGCTCTGAATATGATGGTGGAAATTTTTCCATAGGAAGCGAAATACTATGATTTTTGCCCTTCCAAGGCAAGTCTCTGTAGACTGCCTCCATCATGCGTCTCACTGCCGTTTTCAAGCAATTCGATTACTCTTTTCCACCCGAATTGATTGCCCAGGCTCCCGCCTCCCCACGAGACAGTGCGAAGTTGCTTGTCTACGACCGATCTTCGAAGGCAATTGCATCAACACGATTTCAGGCGCTCCCAACATTTCTTCCCAAGAATGCTCTCCTTGTATTCAACGAAACGAAAGTGATTCCCGCTCGCATCACCGTCATGCGAACAACGGGGGGACGTGTGTCGCTCCTCTACCTTGGAATGGATCGATCGATGATGCGATGTCTTGCGAAGGCATCGTTGAAGGAAGGCGAACGTCTCACACTCACGCCGTCTCGATCATTCATCGTCATGAAACGATGTGAGAAAGAATGGATCCTCAAACCACTTTTTCCCGTGCGAGAACTGCGGTCAACGATGGAGCGTCACGGAAGCGCACCCCTTCCGCCGTACATCAAGCATTCCCCTCTCTCAGAATCCGCAAAACGCAGGGAATATCAGACTGTTTTTGCCAAACATGAAGGATCCATCGCAGCACCCACGGCATCACTCCACTTTACAAAAAGATTGATGACAAACCTCAGGAAGAACGGGATCCATACGGCATTTGTAACGCTCCATGTGAATCTGGGCACCTTCGCTCCACTCACGGAAGAACAGTGGAAGAAAGGTTCACTCCATACGGAGAACTATGTGATTCCTGCACAGGCAAAGAGGATGATCGAGCGAGCCAAGAAAGAAGGACGTCCCGTCATCGCCGTGGGCACGACGGTTGTACGCACGTTGGAGTCTGCATCGGACGCTCGGGGGAACATTGTGCGTACAAAAGGATCGACGGATCTGTTCATCCGGCGGGGATATCGCTTCACGATGATGGACGGTCTCATTACCAATTTCCATGTGCCAAAGTCCAGCCTCCTCATGCTCGTGAGTGCATTCGTGGGCAGGAAGCGATTGATGGATCTGTATGCGTACGCCATCAAACATCGTTATCGCTTATTTTCTTTTGGAGATGGCATGCTCATCGTCTGATGTCACTGCATGGCTGATGGAATCCTCCGTTCGCCGACTGCCTCTGTGTTTTGCTGTGTGCCGACAGGAACATACGTGTTGAATGTCGTATGCCCCCTACGCGTTTTTTGAATAGCAATGTCTCCTTTTCTTTCAGCGATTTGAAGTTGCCTTCGCAGTACCGATGTATTGAGATGTAATCCAAACAGAAGCCTGATTTCATCGAGCGTCTTTCCCTGACTCATTTGGATCGTCTGAATAATGTCCGACATGACGTCAGAAATGTTTGTTTTGTTTGGCGAATCGAGAGCGCAATCACTAGGGCGCAAAACCTTCTGGAGGCCTCCTCTTGAACGTCCTTGGGAAATATGATCGATACTCATAGAGTGTGATTATAATAACATAGTGAAAAAATGACAAGGGTGGGGGTGTGGGAGAGGAGCGAAAACGGGAGAATGTCGTATAAAAAAGATGAGATGAGAGATATTCATTGTTTACGGAACGTAGTGTTCCGCCTATTGTGCCGAGTTTGGAGGGGGTGGTGTGACAGGAGTTGCTGCGATCCTCGTAAAAACTTCCTGTTTCATCTCTTCCTGAAGAGGTCCTTCTTTTACTGTATTACGAATGAACACATGTGCCAAAAGCGATTGGGTTGCTTTTGTAAGAAAATTGTCATCTCCTTCGTTGAGCAGGGGTTCATCTGTTACTGTCGCATTCACAATGTATTTCAATTTCTTAAAAGGAAGAGTGTGTAACACCTGCAATAATTCAAGAGCTGTTGAAGCATGAACTTTCTCTAGTACAGCATCGACTTCTGTAGCGATGTCTGGATTTAATGCCAGTAAAAATTCTGATTGTCGCTCTGCATCACGTGCTTGAAGCGCTCTATAGGCTACGACTAATTTATCGTTTTCTAACTCCTTCATTCCAAAAATTTGCCACGCACTATGCACATGTAAGACATCGAGTAGAGATGCCAATGCCATCCATTGCAAATTGAAATCTGTTTTGCGTATAGCAAGCTTAGGGTATTGCACATTCTTTCCTGCATATTGATATGCCGATATAAGATCCTTTCCTCTCAACCATTCAGGGGCAAGGTGATCTTCATAAAGAAAAATCAAACAATCTCCCTTTACAATATTCATTTCGGGCTGATCCCGAACTGCAGAGTATATTGATTCTGGATTACAATGTACCCACACGGTGTGATTCGTCCACATATCTTTTAAGCGTAATATATCACCTACAATATTCCTGTTTCCTGGAGCTACATCGAGCAAACGATTCATAAGTCGGGTGATTTCGCTATCTAAGTAAAAACGGGTTTGTGCTACATTCTCATCCCCCTGAATATCTGCAGCATAAGAAAGTCTTTCGAGCTTTTGAGGAATATGGGCAAACACATCTATCTCTTCTTTGGAAGCCTGTGTCCGTGGAGTCATAACAGCGAAATTTGGAGCAGAAATCGTCTCAACTTCCGTCTTTTTGAGAGACACCTTTGGAGTCCGCAATGTACGAATGGTCTCGATGGAAAGAGATCCTATTCCCAGCAATATCATTGCGATCATTGCCTGCGTACGTTTGCGCTTTTCTGCCACCCTTTTTGCAGCGTTTGATTCTCTTTGGAAGAGTTGATCGCGCATTTCCATGAATGCTTCTGGCATTAAAGGAGTAATGACCTTTTCTTGCCACTCTCGCAACAGAACTTCTGCATCCTGTGGCGCCAAAAGAAGAGAAGGCATCACTCGCGAATTGTATTCGTTCTCAAGATCGTGAAATTTCTTTCTTTGCTCATCTTCCTGCCTTGCAAGCGAAACCACTCCTGTGTGAAGTTCTTGTATGGCATGAATCAATTTTCTATATTCACCTTCTTCCTGCTGTTCGTGCTTCTCTGCTCTTCCATTTTTATTTTTTCCGTTCAGAGGCAACCCAGCTCGTTCTAATAATCGATCTGCATCTCTCCCAATTTTTATTTCTTTACTCTCTTTTCGGCTACTAATAGTGCCAAGGGAAAGGCGTAGGGAACTCATTTGTTCTGCATGCTCTCTTCGGAATCTCTCATACGTCATACGATCCAACCGTTGCAAAAAAGATGCATCATCCATCTGCATTTGCCATTCCTGTGCGACGGATAAAACCTCTTTCAATCTTTTGTAATAGACATCCATCAATGTGGCACGAACTCCTTCATGATCCTCCGATAAAGCAATAATTTCTTGAGCGCCGGGAACAGGGAGATGCTGGCCAATAAACTGCTCTGCATCGAATGCAATGGCGCGGAGTGCTTCCATCTCTTGAGTAGCATTCAAAGATAAGGAATCTTCTGAGAGAGACATAGAGAAGCATTTTAGCATTATTTTTTTTTATGTCAAGTTGAGAGTGCCGCTGATTATACCGAATGTGGAGAGGGTGTGCAGGGGTCAGAAACAAGAATGTGTGGATACAAAAAAACCCGCCAGATGCTTCCATGCATCCAGCGGGTGTTACTTGATCTCCTCATCTATCGATTGGCCTTAGTCATCCGCCTCCTCAGCAGCGCCAACTTGCAGTAATTTCTCTTCATCTTGATCGGTGACGACCTGTCGTTCAAACAGACGACGATTCCGTTTGCCCCGATTAAGATGTTCCACAAACATGCGATACAGCTCTCGATCCACAGTCGATCCCTGAGCGGAGATAGATACGACCGTGGGGTCATACGACGGAAATGTCGCCAGTTTTTTGCGCAAGTCTGCCTCCACGAGGAGGCGATTGTCGCGCCAAAATAACTCGTGGTTACTTAAGACACGAGCAATCGTCAGAAGGAAAGTTGCTCGGATGAAGGGAGCCTTCTGAGCAAATGCAATGCGTCGCAATCCGAAACATTCATCCAAAGTCTCATAGAGGGTTCTGATGTTTGCTCGCAGAATATTCCTGCCAACAAGATCAGATACCATCTGTAGTCTCTTACAGATGCCTTCAGCATCTGCGGAGGGACTTGCACATCCCTGCACCAGATGCGAGTGCAACGTAATGATTACCTTGGCAAAGGTAGTCGCAAGCAACAGATGCTCACGGCTTTTTCTTTGCTGCCAGCAAATTTTCCCCTTCAGAACAAAATCCCGCTCCTCAATCGTCATGTGATACAACGACTGCATCGCAGCGTAGTCTTCGCGAAAATTCCGAAGAATAATGTTCGCAGAGACTCTTGTCCGCTCAGCATTGAGGATTTTAAACAGCTTCCGTTCCCAGTCACGATCTGTGCCAAAGTGAACGGTTGCACCCAAATGAGGTGCGCCGCCGTTTGCCCTGAAGAGCTTTGCAGCTGATACTCGCTGAAGTCCATCAATGATGTAGACATCCGAGTGGAGAGTATATATCCCCTCACGGACGCTTCTCTTTGTACCGCGCATGCCAAGCTCAACATCGGGCACAGCTGATCCGCTTTGAAATCCTTTCATAATGCGTCCCAGCGCAGTCACGGGCTGGACTTCTCGTTGATAGTCATCCGTTAACAAATTCTCCATTGTTTCCGGATCCAAGGCACCCCGGAGAACAATGTGTCCTTCATGCTGGTCTAGAGCAGCATTCAGAATACGTACAGTCATACATCACCTCTCTAGGTTTGGACTCCCAACTCAAAAGGAAGGGATTAGCCAACCATTGATGAGAAAGATCCGCACAATCCACCGTGGATTATGCGTCAGTCATTCTAATAGAAAATTAATAAATGTCAATTTTTCCTTACATGAAGTTTACTCCTCCTAATGTTTCTTGAAGTTTGGACAAGAATTGAGAATCCGTTAGCCATTCATCATTTAACATGATCGAAAGCTCTGCCTCTATCTGCTGCACAAAACTTCTTCCAGATTTTTCACATTCGTCCTTTCTTACTTCACTCGTTTCATCCCCTTCAAATATTGATTTGTGTGCGCTCAATTTTTCATATTTGCTTAACACAAGAGAGATATATTCCCTTGTAAACAGTATGCACTGACTTGCATCACGATTAGGAAATTTTCTTTCAATTGCAGATTTAACCTGTTCTACATCCAAAAAAGTGAAAGCTGATTTTTCTGTATCACTCACAATCGCTTCATATAAGTCAACGGCATATTCCCTTACCTGATCTAAGCGATTCAAAATCCTAATAATTTTTCCTCTCAATTCATTATCTAATTTTTGCCTATCTGAAGGGTCAATTCTTTTGAGTTCACTGTCTTGCTGCTTAGGCACTTCGTCAATTTTGCTATTTGGAATTATTCTTTCTCTTTCTTTCGAAAGAAAAAGATCTTTATTCTCCATTTCTGCATCGATATGGGGGGGCTGGGACTCTCTTTCTTTCATAGGAGAATCTTCTTCTAAAATTTTTTCCCTTTCCTCTCTTTCTTCTAGCTCCTCTCTTAATTGTTCCAAATCATCTCTTTCTTGATTAAGAAAATC
>CAZEUQ010000049.1:0-7919 GCA_964515125.1 uncultured Candidatus Peribacteria bacterium | reverse complement strand
GCACTGTCGGGGGGGGCGGTCAGCGGTCAGAGGACAGAAGGCAGAGGGCAGAAGGCAGAAAGCAGAAAGCAGAAGGAAGAAGAAAAGGATCGAGCTCCATCCTTCCCGAAGGCGGGATCCATCGATATTATCGATGCACTGCAGAAGAAGTCAGATCAGATGGAGGAGAAGAAGGGGAATGGCAAATAAATACCAAAGACCAAAGGCCAACTTTCAAACAATCTTTGAAATTTCAATACTTACAAATTGAAATTTGTTTGGCATTTGCCATTTGGTCTCGAGAATCCTTTGATCACAGGCTTTCCCCTGCTACGATAGCCTCGGCTTTTCCTCAATCCTATGCGCCTTGTGCAGGTGGCAAAAATCTTGGGCATGACCGGACAGCAGCTTCGAAAGGAGCTGACTGACGTCAACTTTGGCGTCAAACCGACAGACCGCGAAGTGCCAGATAACCTTGCAAGTGGGGTGATTCGCTTCCTCGTACGGAAACATAACCTCAAAATCGATCTGACCGATATCGATGCGCTCGTTGCGCGCGGAGGACAAGATGACTCGGATGAGGATGAATCTGCTCCATCAACTACTTTGAAGGAAGAGGTTCCAGCAGAAGGCGCATCAATGGATGGTGTGCAGGAAAAACCTGAAGGTCCTTCTGCGCCAAAGCAAAACTTGAATGTCCTTCGCAAGCTCACGTTGGAGGATGTCTCGAAAGAAGCGATCGATAAGCAAAAGACCGCAATGGCAAAAGAGATCCGAAGACCCTCATCTCCTGGTGGTCAACGCTCCCGTGCTCCACAACGATCCTCCATGAAACGCAGATCCGCACATGATTCATCGCAGGAACAGATTAAAAAGAAAGAGGGTATTGTGTTCCTGCCGGATCAGATCAGCGTGAAGGAATTTGCTGAAAAAACAGGTGTGCAAGTGCCAAAAGTTATTCAAGCACTCATGAAAAACGGCGTGCTTGCAAGTATCAACCAGATGATCGATTACGATACGGCTGCGATTGTTGCAGCAGAATTAGATGTACAAGTACAGCGGGGCGAAACGTCGGTCTCGGTGGAAGCACTCTTGAAGAGTGATCTTGCTTCGCTCATGAAGGATGACAAAGAGCATCTCCTTCCTCGTCCACCCATTGTGACCGTGATGGGCCACGTGGACCATGGAAAGACCGCTATTTTGGATGCCATTCGCGAAACAGATGTGGTTGCGGGTGAGGCAGGCGGCATTACGCAGCACATCGGTGCGTATCAGATCGTCCATGACGGCAAATCCATCACATTCCTGGATACTCCCGGTCACGAAGCGTTTACCGCCATGCGCGCACGTGGAGCACAGGTGACGGATATCGCCATTCTCGTCGTGTCGGCAGAAGAGGGTGTCAAGCCAACGACCATCGAAGCCATCAATCATGCCCGCGATGCGGATGTCCCAATCATCGTTGCACTCAACAAAATTGATCGCCCCAATGCCGATATCGACCGCGTCAAAGGAGAGCTTGCAAGCCAAGGTCTTCAACCCGAAGACTGGGGTGGGACGGTGCCCATGATTCCGTGCTCTGCTGTGACCAAGCAGGGTATTAATGACCTTTTGGAAAACGTCCTCATTGTTGCCGAACTAAAAGAGCTTCAGGCGAACCCCAACCGCCCTGCGGTTGCGACAGTGATCGAGAGTCACCTCGACTCTTCCCATGGTCCCGTTGCAACCATTATCGTCAACACAGGAACGCTCCGCATTGGCGATGTGATTGCATCGGGAAAGAGTTCTGGAAGAGTGAAAACGCTCTTCGATGCCCATGGTGCGAAGTTAACTACTGTCGGCCCTTCGGGCCCTGCACGCGTCTCGGGTCTTTCGGATGTGCCGCAGGTAGGAGACATCTTGCAGGTGTTCGCGTCGGATCGCGAAGCACGTGACTTTGTGGAGGCGTACCTGATATCCAAAGCGCATGAGGGTAAGCACGGTTTTGCTGACCTTGTGTCGCGCTTGACCGAGGGAAAATTGTCGCAGCTCAAGATTGTCCTGAAGGCAGATGCACAGGGTTCTGTAGAATCCATCAACGAGGCGCTTCGCAAGCTGACATCGTCGCAGGTACAGGCAAAAGTGATTCACAGTGCCGTTGGTGACATTACCGAGAGCGACGTGATGATGGCTGCAGCAAGCGAAGGAATCGTCCTCGGATTCCATGTGGATGCTTCCCCCGCGGTGTTCAGGACGGCGGAACGCGAGGGAATAGAAATTCGCCAGTACGATGTGATTTATAAACTCCTCGAGGAAGTCGACCTTCTTCTCAAAGGACTCATTGAACCGGTTGAAGAAGAACAAGTCACAGGACACTTGGAAGTCCGTGGTGTGTTCCTTACCAAGAAATCGGAGCAAATCATCGGTGGCAAAGTGACAGACGGTTTCCTCAAGCGTTTGCCATTCCGTATCCTGCGCGCTGGTCAGCGTGTAGGCACCGGTCGTATTACATCCCTCAAACAGGTGGAGCGCGACATTAAAGAAGCAAAAGAGGGGATGGAGTGTGGTCTCAAGGTGGATACCGATTTCACCATCGAAATGGGCGACGTTTTGGAAACGTTTCGGAAAGAATTTAAGAAGGCGAAGGAAGAGTAGTGTCCTTACGCAATGCCGCCGACTTCCTCTAGTCGTTTTGCCGTGTCATCTGCAAAGGCAGGGGGTTTTCCTTTATTTTCGATGTACTTCTGCGCAGGTTCCAGGGTGTCTGCATTCAATTTGAGGAGTGCGCGGAGCCATTCGATGCGTGTTTTGCTGTCGGGAATACCTTTCAAGAAGGCTTTGAGAGAGTCATCGTGTATGGAGTCGATGTCGCTATCCGGCGCGGCACCCTTCTTCACCCAGGCCTGTACCAGTTTCCGATCATCACCCTCTTCCACGATCGCATGGAGCATCTTGGCATTCGCCGTCGAGCTTCCTGTTTCTGCAAGCTCCTTCAGTTTTGGCTCCAAGTCCTTGCTTCCCAGTGTGCGCATTGCCTCAAATTCATTCTGCTTTTTGCCATACAAAATATAGAAGAAACCCAATCCTGTAACCGCGCCATAGGGGATGTTCTTACTTGCAAGTGCCCACAATGTGAGGCCTCCAAGCGCAATGAGCGCGCCGGTTTTCAGTGCCTTTGGTGGAATGAAGCCGATGGCGTCGGGCGCGTTCATGGCGGCACGGATGGTCATATAGTTCTTCATGCCAGGATCCAAAGAGCGGTATCCCATGAGCGCGTTTTCAAATCTTCGCAGTTCCCGCAATACAACTTGTGCACCCTCGTGGTCCGGCGGGAATACTTCTGAAAGTGCGCGCGCTCGAGCTCGAAGATCCTTGAGGTCTTTATCCACAGCATCCAGATCGTACGTCAGTCGCCGTCCTTCCGTATCAAGAATAAGGTATGGGTTCTGTGGATTTTCCTGTTCATCAGGGTCTATTTTTTCCATGATCTGCTCCAGGAATACCGCTGTTTCTTCGGTCCCCGGAACATCAGACGTCTCGACTCGATCAATACTTCTTCGCATGAGCGCAGAGGCAGAATCCTCGTATGTACCCGTTGTCGCATTCCGCGTCCGTTCAAATGTTCCGTAGAGAATGCCTTTCAGTCCAATGTCGCCGCGTTCGTAGACCCGCTCGCGGTATCGCGCATCCATTTCCGTTTTCAGTTCTGTTTTCGCATCAGGATCCCACTCTGCCTTGAGAGAAAGCTCCCGTATCTTCGCTTGGTCTTCTACCAGATGATTCATATGCGCTGCGTGCTGTTTTTTTTCCTCATCGCTCAATAGATCCGTTCGCGTGCTCAGTGTATTGAGTTCATCCAAATGACGTTTCCCATTCTCAATCGCACGATCCTCCTGCGTTTCCGGTGAAGGTAGTGAGCCCGGTGCATTGGAGGAGTGGGTCGTCATACGTATTTCTTTATGTGGTCATGCCACGTTCGATCGCGTCCTTGACCTGCTCGGGTGTGCTTCCTGCGGGAAGACTCTTCAGAGCCGCTGCAATTTTCCCTGCTTTGCCTGCAATGTCCGCTTTACCGTCTGCAGTCGCTTGCTTACCGATTTCTTCATAGACTTTTTGTGCGGCACTTGCATCTCCTTGAATGCCCATGCTTTCGAAGATTGTTTTTGCCTCGCTTGATGAATGCATTGCCTGATCTTGCATTGCACGATCCATCGTCTTCTCGTTTGCAGCTCCGGGATTGATGACAATCGTGTCGCCCCTACGCTCCACTGCAACGGAGGTTGTACCTCCTGTCGTGGGGTTGAGTCCGGAGCCATCAAGCCTTGTGCCCTTTGCATTCATATCCTTGATGACGCGCGCGAGTCCCTGTTCATCAAGAGAGCTGGCTTTCTTAATGCCTGCATCACTAAGAGCTTTTTGCAGCTCACGTATTTCTTTGTCGCGATCCTCGCGAGACAATGTTTTATCTTTAAGTTTCTCGAGTCGATCTGCGATTCTCGTTTCAAGGCCTTTGTCTCCCTGCACCTTTGTGGATGCTTCTTTAATTTCCGTATCGGAAGTCGCACCACCCCTGCCCAAGATATCAGTAATACCCTCGCCAGTTCGGAACGATTGCTCCATGGCCGCATTGATGCCTGCTGGTCCAAAGTGTGACGTCAAGAAGCCAAGAGATTTGGAGCCACCGCCCGGTGTGGGAAGCGGAATAAGCAGTGGTGCTTTGAGTGCAATATTGCCAAGCTGCTCTCCGTATCCTTTGATCTTGTCCGTGACGCCACCAATGATTTTGCTACTTCTAAAACTTGTGAAAACACCTCCCCAAATGATCATCATCGTGAAGACGACGCCCAAGAGCGTTTGCCAGTTGCCAATGCCATTCACGAAATAGTTAATCGTGATAGCAGGATTTCCATCTGCAGTTGCTTCGGGTACTACCAATCCCGCATTGAGGAAGACGAATCCTAGCGAGAAGGCGCATGCCACGAAGAACGGGATAAATGCTGCAGTCGTGAATTCTTTCCAGACATCATATTCAATGCCGAAAACGTTTGTTCCCAATTTCCCCCGGTTGATCACAAAACCGATAAACGTGAACGGCATAAGCGCAATGCAGAAGATGAGGATGAGGATTCGAAGACACAGCGCCGCTGCAAGTGCAATGATGGGGAAGATGAGAGCGATGGAGAAGACGAGCGAGAAGAGGACATTGAGAAA
Source organism: uncultured Candidatus Peribacteria bacterium (assembly GCA_964515125.1). Classification (GTDB taxonomy): domain Bacteria; phylum Patescibacteriota; class Gracilibacteria; order Peribacterales; family Peribacteraceae; genus JALQTW01. Next base: position 2,750 of record CAZEUQ010000049.1, on the reverse strand, counting down.
AAACTTTGTGTCCAATTGTGGGCCCGAAGGCGCACCTGCCGGTGGGTTACTGGGTTGTGACCGTTGCACCTTGCCGATACTCGTCATACGTCCGTAGTTCACGGCGAGGCCATTGAGCATGGCGTGTGCACCGGCGGCAGTTTTGACGTTAAACGGCTGGAAACGATAGCAGATTAAGTCGTCGGATCGCGAAATGGGGATACAGTCGCATTTTGTTGGCTCATCGGGATTAGGATTTTCTGCAAAGCAGGTTTCAGATTCCTCTCGTGTTGGCCACAGGATGACACTCGTCATCATCGTACATTCTTTTCCATCGAAGCATGTTGTAGATTGTTCGGTTTGCAATGCGGATGGTAGTTGATAAACCGTTGCAGTGAGGACATGCGAGAGGTCGATAATCACACGTGGAAAGAACCACGAGAAATTCACAAGAACCACACCAAGGATGAAATAAACAATGTACTCCTTCACCTTCGCGCTGGACCCCATGATGATCGTGTAGAAGGCAACGCCAATGAGCATGACGGCGAAGATGATGTTGACGATATCCCGTGTGAGCATCCAAATCTTATGAATCTGCCCATCCGCTGTAAGAGTTCCCGAGAGGAACTCTGGGCGGAGGAAGTATTCAGCAACTTGAAGGGAGATAAACCCCATGGCAGTAATGACACTTTGAATCCCCGCAAGGATTGTGAGAATCCAGTTGAAATCGGTGATCGTGGAGCCTGTTCCGGCAGTATCTTCCGCATGAACCAACTCCCATGGAAGGAATGCAAGCAGAATCCCAAGGAGAAGCAGGGGAACAAGGCGACGGAGGGTGTTTGTCTGTGCGAAAATCATTCTTACTATTCTAGCATTTTTAAGCGTTTTTCTCAAGAGTTTACTTTCCTCTTATATTCTTCGTATTCAGCGTCTCTGCGTAGGAAGTCAAAGTAGTGTTAGAACACAAATTTTCCTCATATGCGAGTAAATTATTTGTTCATTAAACTCTCATTATAAAGATAAAATATCTATTTTATGGCTTATTTAAAGCAAAAAAAGTGAATACAAAAGATGAACGATATACTTGTTCAACTTTCTTGCTCTCAACCTCTCTGTATGAGTAACCTTTGTGTACATGAATCAAGAAGTCCTTAAAGCATTGTTTAGCTCACAAACACGCGTGAAGCTTCTCTCGGTTTTTCTTCTCCATCAGGAAGAGGAATATTTCATCCGACAGTTAACGCGCATCCTCAATGAGCAAATTAACTCGATTCGCCGCGAACTTGAGAATTTGCGTCGTATTGGCCTTGTGAAGGCGCGTCACAAAAACAGGAAAAAGTACTACAAAGTGGATACAGAATTCCCGATTTATCAGGATCTTCGCAATATGTTCTCGCGAGGTGTACAGCGTGAGAATGCCACGGTTTCTGCACTTAAAAAGCTCCCGGGGTTAGATTTCCTCCTCCTTGCTGGAAGTTTTGCCAGCACGGAAAGTAAGGTCGATCTCCTCATTGTGGGGACGGTGAAAAAGGAATCGATCGAATTTGTTCTGAATCAGGATCCTGCTATGAAGCATGTGCGTTACTCGCTTTTCCCGAGGGCAGACTTTTTGTATCGCTTGAGCTTGAAGGATCGTTTCATCATCGAAATTGTGGATGATCCCCGTCACATGATTGCCTTCACGGCGATTCAGAAGGATATGGAGGAGGCAAGAAAATAAATACCAAATACCAAAGGCCAAGTTCCAAACAAATTTCAGTATTTGGATATTTCAACTTGCATGTTGCTTGGCATTTGACACTTGTTATTTGGCATTTACTGAAACGAACGTCGAAAACAGCGAATTCATTCGCTGATGAGGCTTAAGAGTCCGTGAGTAGCTATTTTTGATGTGTTCCAAAGCAGAAAGCCAATAACGATGAACCAATCAACCAATCAACCAATAAACCGCCATTCAATCCTTTGACGACTTCCCTTCTTTCCTCTACCATCTCCCAGCTTTTATGCCTTCCCACCACCTTCACGCGCAGGCAAAGACGTACGAGATCAAACGCCCAGAATTGCGTCCTGGCTATACCGTACGTGTACACCAGAAGGTCCAGGAAGGGGATAAACAACGTGTCCAAATCTTCGAGGGGCTCATTATCGGTATCCACAACGGTCACACGCCAACGGACAGGAGCTTTACTGTCCGCCGCATCGTTTCTGGCGTCGGAGTTGAGAAGTTGTTTTCCGTCCATTCACCGTCCATCGAAAAGATTGAAGTGAAGAAAGTTGCAAAGGTTCGTCGTGCAAAGCTCAATTTCCTCCGTGGAAGACAAGGAAAGAACGCACGCCTTTCGGAGCGTTTCACAAACTCCGATGAATTCTCTATTGCAGCAGCTCCCGCCCCTGTTGTAGAGGTACAGCCGGAAGCCATAGCGGCAACGGAAGAGAAGACAGACGCGTAAGAACGCGATACGCTGTGACCATGAAGTGTATGCTCGTTGGCAACTTTGGCGTAGGGAACCTTGGCGATGAGGCACTGCAAGAGTATTTCCTGAAAGCATTCCCGGAGATTGTATGGACCGTCGTTTCGGCTCATCCGAAGGCAGTAAACGAAGTCCCGCGGCTTCCATTTGGCTTTCGGTCGCTCTTTTCCCCATGGTGGCGAACGATTGCAGCATATCGATCCGTCGATGCGTGCGTATTTGGCGGTGGAAGTCTCTTCACCGACGTCGAATCGATCACGGCGTGCAGACTCTGGTGGTGGCATGCGCGCGTCGCAC
>CAZEUQ010000048.1:0-8333 GCA_964515125.1 uncultured Candidatus Peribacteria bacterium | reverse complement strand
CTCCCAAGCTGCCGTTTCCTGTTTCCATTCGCACCGAACCGACGACGCTCTTAAGCCCTGCGCCGTTTGGCGTACTCTTCAGTGTTGAAACGACGACTCCGGTGGCGAATGTGACATGGGATTTTGGTGACGGAGACAATGCAGAAGGATTAAAGGCAGCGCATAATTTCGAGAAGACAGGTATCTTCCCAGTTGTCGCGGCGGTGCGCTCACAGAGCGGGACGATTGCGAAAATCACGAAGCGTGTGACGGTGACGGATACACTGCAACTCGGGGATCTTTCCTTTTCGGGAAGTCCCGATGTAAAAGGGACGAGAATTGAGGGGGAGTTGCCGCTGGAGCTGAACATCACGCCACAGACATCGACTCCACTTATCACATTCTCGTGGGATGCACCCAGCGCAAGTGAAGTACTGTCGACGGATAAAACACTACGTGCGGTGTATCGCAAAGAAGGGGATTACGTCGTTGAATTGATCGGCATCGATCCGTCACAAAAAGTGATGCGACGGCGCATCGATGTCCATGTGCTTTCACCAAAGTCGGAAGTATCCATCGATGTCCAGCCAACAACACCCGTTGCACCGGCACTTGTCAGTTTTGATGCAACATCGACGTTTATTCCCGGAAAAGAAATTACAGGATACGAGTGGGATTTTGGAGACAAAGGAACATCGCAATTACTAGGCGCGCAGACAGATCATACGTATACCGAGCCCGGCACGTATCAAATCCGCCTTCGTGTCAAAACAGTCGATGGTGAAGTCTACGAAGGAACAAAAACACTCGTTGTGCGTGTTCCTATTTCCGAGGCGTGCTTTTTACCAAGCAGAACGACTGGCAAGGCGCCTCTGCCTGTATCATTTGATACGTCGTGTTCATCGTCCGGTGCCTTTACATCGTGGCTATGGGACTTTGGAGACAATGCCCAGAGTGACGAGCAAAATCCCATTCATACATTTACCGCTCCTGGTCAATACACCGTCAAGCTGATCGCAACGGGAAAGAATGGCAAGACCGTGGAGCGACGTGTTACCATTACCGTTGAATAATATGAAGAAGCAATCCGTTCGCATCATCGCGATTCTGGGCATTATCGCCATCACCTTTGGGGCTTTGCTTCCTGCCCTGAGCGCGCTACAATTTTAAAGATGGAAGAGCATCCAACATCAAGACTCATTACATTGCACGGTGGGCTTGATTTGACTTTTCATGACATTCAAGAGCGTTTTTTTCCGGAGCTTAAGGGCGGCTTACATGCAGAAGTTCATTTTATTCTAGATGAATCAGGAGTTCAGATCGCATGCCACGATGTTGATGTTGATTTTGTGATGTCTGTTGTAAGACGTAAACTTGGTTTGTCACTTCTCGAGATTGAAAGAGTTGACTATGACGACTTATATGGGAATGACGATGACTATGTCGATGAAGACGATTTCTTCTAATGCAACGTGATAGAGACTTCTAGTGCGTCACGCTTGCTTGAGTGGTGAACGGCTGAAAAGTTTTTTCTCCTTCTTCTTTCATCAAAAAATATCCCGCCCCCGCAATCATTGCGGCGTTATCGGTGCAGTAGAGCAGTTTCGCAGGCCACCTGATGCGAGCACGATCACCGACGACTTCTTGGAGCATCGATCGCAGCCTGCTGTTTGCGGAAACACCTCCCACGAGATGGATCTCTTTGATGTCTGGATGCTCATCGAGAACACGCCTAATGCGGTCTGTAAGGTGATGACAGATGGCATATTGGTAACTCGCAGCGATATTCGCACGCATCGCATCATGCAGTTCACCACAATCTCGTAGGAGATATTTAAGCGACGTTTTTAAGCCAGAAAAGCTAAAATCGAACGTATGCTCCTTATGGAGCGGAGATGGAAATGTGTATGCACGTTCATCGCCATGCTCTGCGAGTTTGGAGAGAGCCGGTCCACCCGGGTAGGGGAGGCCGAGCAGCGTTGCGCCTTTGTCGAATGCTTCCCCGGCCGCATCATCGCGCGTTGTGCCGATCATTGTATTCTCTGTGTGAGTTCGACGAAGGCGAAGATCCGAATGTCCGCCGGACACGGAGAGACTCAAACAAGGGAATGAGATGACATCACTGCCTTCTGCCTTCTGGCTTCTGCCTTCTGGCTTGTCCAGCCACACTGAATCGAGGTGCCCCATCATATGATGCACACCGAGGAGTGGCTTTTTCCACACATGGGCAAGTACGCGTGCGGTTGCCGTTCCAACAAGGAGGGAACCCAAAAGCCCAGGACCTTTTGTAACGGCAATGGCATCCAGATCCTCCACTGTCACTTGTGCTTGTTTCATTGCTTCTGTTACCACAGGAAGGATGCACTCCACCTGTTTTCGGGCAGCTTCCTCCGGAATGACTCCGCCCTTTCCTTCAAAATGCTTCATGGAACTTGCAATGCTACAGCTGAGGACACGCGTTCCATCCTCCACAACGGCTGCAGAGGTTTCATCGCACGATGTTTCAATGCCAAGAATTATCATTGTTTGTAGCTTATAGCTCGGCTCTGAGAACCGCTAGCCGCCAGCCGCCAGCCGCTATAGGCTATCTTCATGCATTTCTTCCCTACTCGCGAAGTCGCCCTTGCCATCGGCCCGCTCGCTATCCACTGGTACGGGCTCATGTATTTGCTTGGATTTGTCGTTGGCGCATGGTTGTTACCGCGCCTCCAACATTTTCGCTCGCTCAATCTTTCGAGGCAACAACAGGATTCGTTTATCCTCTTCATCGCCATTGGCGTGATTGCAGGTGGTAGATTGGGAGAGGTTTTTCTCTGGGATGCTTCGTACTATCTTTCCCATCCATGGGAAATTCTTGCCGTGTGGAAGGGGGGAATGTCGTCACATGGGGGGTTCATCGGTGTCATCCTCATGGGGCTTCTCTTTTGTAGACGTGAATCAATTGATCCATGGAAAATCGGCGATATTATCGTTATTCCTCTCGCGCTTGGCCTCGCATTCGGTCGCATCGGGAATTTCATCAATCAGGAACTGTACGGGACGGTTACCACGCTCCCATGGGGAATGTACTTCGATGGTGTCGAGGGACTTCGTCATCCTGTCCAGCTCTATGCCGTCATCAAAGACCTCTTCATTGCATCCGTCTGTACGTGGTACCTCATGCATTCAGTACATCGTAAACCGGGCTTCAACATTGGAATTTTCTTGACTCTCTACGGCATCCTTCGATTTCTTTTGGAATATGTACGGGATCAGGAAGGATATGAGCCCTATCACCTTGGGTCGATCCTTCTTACGCAAGGGCAGGCGTTGACGATCCCTATTCTTCTCGCGGGGATGATTGTGGCGATTCTTCGATCTGGGAAGAAGTCAGAAGGTAGTAGTCAGTAGTCAGATTTTCTTTCATTGCTACCTTCTGCCCTCTGATTTCTGACCTCTCGTAATGTTTCTCTCACGATCTTCTCCTCATCCCATGGAATCTTACCTTCGTTTGTCCACATGGTGACATCACCTCCTTTGCCGCAGAGGAGAACGATGTCATCGGGTTTTGCATGCCGTAAAAGAAAGCGAATTGCATTCAATCGATCAGCAATTTTAACGGCAAAGGCCTGATGAGCGGGATTCATGAGTGATGAGGCGTCGAGCACAGGGAGATCCTCACGAATTCCAGCAAAGACCTCATCAATAATTTCCTCTGGATCTTCCGTGTAAGGATCTTCATTGCTTACAACAACAACGTCTGCATACTCGCTGCAGAGCTTGCCCACGATACGGCGCTTTTCCTTCATGCGGTCGCCGCAACTTCCTGTCAGAACGAGAATCCGCGAGCTTGGCTTCTTCATGGCTGTGACCGATTTCAACGTGGCTTCGTATGCGGCAGGTGTCACCGTGAAGTCGATCAAGACGGTGAAGGGTTGCCCTTCATCAATCCGTTCCATGCGTCCCGGTGCTCCACGGAAGGATTGAAGTGCTTCCAAGCATGTTGTGAAGGGAATTTCCACACTCACTGCGCAGCCGATGGCGCAGAGCGCATTTGCAAGGTTGAATGTTCCTGGAACGGAGAGAATGAGCTCTCCCTCTTCGTCATAATGATGGATATGCGCGGAACTTCCGGTAGGTGATGCAGAAATGTTTGTTATGAACAAATCACTCGATGTATCTCCTGATGGAGAATAGAGGACGGCATGATCACTGGGAATTTTCCTATACGCAGAAAATGTTTGGTCATCCATATTCAGGACTTTCATTCCTCTTCCTTTGAGTGCCTTGAAGAGAAGTGCTTTTGCGTCCATGTAGGCCTGCATGGTTCCGTGGTAATCCAGATGTTCCTTTGAGATGTTCGTGATGGCGGCAACCGCAGGCCTTATACCCCATAGTCGCGATTGCATGAGGCCGTGGGAAGAGGATTCCAACACGGCAAATTCGCACTGCTCACGTACAAGACGCCTAAGAAAACGTTGAAGAGCAAACGGTGTGACCGATGTTTTTTGCGTGGGATTATGTTCGCGAACACCGTTTACTTCGAAGAAAGCGCTGGATGCCGCGCCTACTCGTTTTCCTGCATGACGTAAAATGTGTGCGGTCATGGCGACTGTCGTTGTTTTTCCGTCTGTTCCCGTGATCGCAATGACGGTCAGTTTTCTGGCTGGCCATCCCGCCAAGAGTGTCCCAATAATTGCCTTCCCCTTATGGTACAAAAGGCGAAGCGGGTTTGTTTCTCCAATAAGGGATTTAAGCTTTTTGAGCATGCTTAGCCATGATAGCACGGGTTTTGGCAATATCGTCTTCAATGGCTTTTGCCAGCGCCTTTCTATTCGGGAAGTCGTGGATTTCCCGGAGGAAGGAAACGAGCATGACGGTCACTTCTTTCGGGGTCGCTTGAAGAGAAACATCCAGAAGGTGCGCTTCCAGTCGCACCGTTTCATCATGCAATGCCGGGCGCGGTCCGTAGTGGATGGCGGCAAGGTGTTCGGATCCGTCTGGAAGAATAACGATGCCGGCGTACACGCCGTGAGCAAGACTTCGGTCAATCCAGGATGTATCGATATTCAGGGTCGGCACATTGATCGTTTTGCCAATGCCGTCTCCAGGAAGAACCGCATCGGTGAGGGAGTAGGGAAGTTCTGTCATGTCTAGATGATACACCGAACTCCTCGACCGATCGTCAATAGTAGATTCGTTCCCGTCGCACTGAAAAATTTCCGTCGCGTATTCCCTGCGAACGAAGCGTGGCAAACGTCCGGAGGGGCATGCTGGGGTGGTTGACGTTTGCAGCGCAGTGAGCAGATGGAATCGCAGGAATATTTTTCAAAGCGACTGTTTCTTTGCTCCACTTTCTTTGCGTCAAAGAAAGTGGAAATCCTTCCTATGCCGTGGCCGAGAACGGCCGCTCCCATGGTGGAAGGAGAAGAGAAATTCTCCAGAGTCGCGGGTAGGAAACCCGCTCCCTTGTCATAGAAAGAAATGCACTGAATATGCCGCGGCCGAGAACGGCCGCTCTGAGGTTCTGAGAGATGAACGGCCGCGCTCTAGCAATCGAGGAATCGTTTGTCATGCTACAGTGCCCTCCGTGAAACTCCTCTCCCGAATAAGTGCTCGTTCCAAGCGCGTTTCTCTGCGAATCACGCGCGATGGAACGGTAGTTCTGACGCGACCAAAGCGTATATCGGAACGCAGTGCACTGCTCTTTCTCGAAAAGAAAAAACGATGGGTCATGCACCATGTGGAGCAGATTCAACAACAGAAGGCATCCTCACCATTTTTTCAATGGAGAGACGGAGGGATTATTCCTCTGTTCGACGAGCAGCTGACGATTTCTGTTGTGCCCCTGCGTGGCCGTTCAAAGATTCATCGCATCGGTTCTGTCCTCCATGTCTCTGCCCATCCCGAAGACCATGATCGCATTCGCCTTATCGTTGAACAGTGGTACCGCATACAGGCTGACGTCTATTTCCAAAAGACGTGTACCGATCTCTGCCATCTCCTTCAACTCTCGTTCCGGCGCATCAGTATCAAGGGTCAGACATCGCGGTGGGGGAGTTGCAGCGGGCAAGGAAACCTCAACTTCAACTGGAAACTGATGATGGCGCCGGAGTATGTTGCCTTTGCTGTTGCGGTCCATGAGTGTTGTCACTTGCAACACCTGAATCATTCACGTGCATTCTGGTCACTCGTGCATCGTGTCTGCCCTGACTATGAACGGGCGGCGCGATGGCTTCGTGCACATGGAGGAATTCTTGCATGACTTCTGTATGCCATCTTCTGTCTTTGCACTTCTCGTGCTAGCCTTTTGCCATGTCTGTTTCTCGTGAAGAAAGGGCTCTGAAAGGGTTTCTCTGTAATGCACTTCTTTTCGCATGTGCGCTTTGGATATACAGGACAAACATGTACTACGTTGATTTTCTTCTTCCTCGCACACAAACGGTCCTCGCATGGCTTTTTGGCATCTACCTGCTCGTCGGTTTTCCACTTGGACTGGCAAGTTCTGTAGAAAGCAAAGGACTTCTTGTGTTTCGGATGATAAGCCGTCTTTTTGCCCGAGGATTTTTATTTCTCCGACACTACCCACTTGCGGGCCATAGCCAGAGGCTTGTTTCTTCCGAAGAAAAGACCGCAACACTCTTCCTTCTCGTAAAGTTTTATTTCACGCCCATCATGATCAACTTCGTGTTTGGCAATACGGGCGATGTGATAACGCATTGGAAGGAACTGCAGACAGGGTCGTTGAGCGGAGTCGATCTTTTCGTGAATGGATGGTATCCCGTCCTTTTCTCAGTTCTCTTTCTCATCGATACCGCATTCTTTGTTTTCGGGTACATCACGGAGCATCCGCTCCTGCGTAATACAGTCCGTTCTGTAGAGCCAACCTTCTTCGGGTGGGTGATTGCACTTCTCTGTTATCCCCCCTTTAACAAAGTCCCGGATTTCTTCTTTACCTGGCCTGCAACGGACTTTCCCGTCCTTTCATCGGTTTCCATGACCGTTCTGGTACGCGTGATGGTGCTCCTTCTGCTCATCATCTACGTCTGGGCGACGGTCGCACTCGGGCCGCGTTCCAGCAACCTTACAAACCGTGGCATTGTATCGTGGGGTCCGTATCGATTTGTGCGGCATCCCGCATATATCTCCAAGAATCTCGCATGGTGGATCAGCGGTATTCCTTTTTTTCTTGTGACGGGGCAATTGTTCGTCGGAGTCATCGGCATGAGTGCATGGTCGCTCATCTATTTCCTTCGCGCCCTTACCGAAGAGCGGCATCTTGCACAGGATCCCGATTACATCGCCTATTGTCAGCATGTTCGCTACCGTTTTATCCCGTATTGTTTCTAGGTATGGTACGTCCATCATTTTTTTCACGAAGAGAAACGCGCGAACTGATCATCCTGATGATCTTCATGACAGTCGCACTCCTGTTGCGATTCATCATTCTGGATGCCAGAACCATTCACATCGACGAAGGAATGGGCTTACGCGCATCGGCGCTTTTTTGGGAGGGTCTCTGGCGGTACTCACCTGCGAATGGTCATGGTCCCACGCTGTTCATCCTCGGCGTACTTCTTAAGGCGACAACCGGCTTGACGATCATCACGGCACGCGCGGCCATGGTAATCGTAACAATGCTCGCAATAGGGATGCTCGCAGCGTATCTGCGTTCCCGTGTGTCATTTCCCGCACTCATCGTTCTGCTTCTTTCCCTCGGGCTTTCCTCGGGCATGACGTTCTTTAGTGCGTACTTCATCCATGAGATGCTTTTTATCCTGTTCACGGTCATGGCGTACTGTGCCATGGATGCCTGGTGGGAGAAAAAACGTGGAGCGCTCCTCATCGCGGCATTAAGTTCCTGCGTGCTGATGTACGCAACGAAGGAAACAGCGATTCTTACTTGGGCTGCGTGGATCATTGCGACATGTGTTCTTCTATTTGATGAACCGGATCTATGGAAGCATGTGCGAACATTTCCGTGGAGAATATTTTTTCTTGGTCTGCTTCTTGCGGGATGTTTGTGGATCATCCTTTTTTCCGGAGGATTCCGGTCACCAGAAGGTGCAAGGGATGCGCTTCAAGCGCTCATGAAGTGGAGTGAGCGGGCAAGCGTGATGCATCACAGGCCATTTTGGTACTTTGGTGCATTGCTCCTTGCACACGAATTTCCTCTGGTACTAGGCGCAAGTGCACTTGCCGCGGGACTGTTTCATCAGGATCTGTGGAACCGCAGGCTCACGTGGGTAGCTGTGTGGTGGGTATCTATCCTTTTCATCTATTCCATCATTCCCTACAAAACACCGTGGTGTATTCCCAATATCATTCTCCCGCTGGGAATCTTCATGACGTTTGGTTTCGATGTGCTCTGGAGG
>CAZEUQ010000047.1:0-8349 GCA_964515125.1 uncultured Candidatus Peribacteria bacterium | reverse complement strand
GATTGTTGGCGTCTATGACACGCGCCGAGCGCATCGCGCTCGCGATCTTCGCAGTGGGACTTTTTTTGAGCTTCTCCCTTCTCTTCTATCGCTTTTACCACGATGTGACGGTGAAAGTACCAACCGTTGGCGGAACTTATATAGAAGGATCCGTCGGTGAAGTGAAATCTCTCATTCCATGGTTTACCGTCACGAACGATGTCAACCGCGATATTGAAGCGCTCGTCTTTGCAGGACTTCTCAAGTATGACCCATTCAGTAAAACAATCGTGGAGGATCTTGCAACGTTGAAAGTATCCGAAGAAAATCGTGTCTACACTCTCACGCTCAAAAAAAATCTCTTCTGGCATGACTCCACGGCAACACGTCCGCATCCTGTGACCGCAGACGACGTGATGTTCACATATGAGACCATCCAAGATCCTGCTTTTCAAAATCCACTGCTCAAACAAAACTTCCGTGGCGTGGAGCTGGAGAAAATTGATGCACGCACGGTTCGCTTTCGCTTGAAAAATCCATACACGTTCTTTTTAAGCAACCTCACACTCGGACTTGTACCCAAAACATCTTTTGAAGGAATTCCTGTTGAGAAGTTTGATCAAGTGCTGGACTTCGGTTTTCAACCCATCGGTGCTGGGCCCTACCAAGTCATCAGCACGATCCAAACAGATCTTTCTACCGAAGTAACGTTACGGCGATTTGAGCGACGGGGATTCGATGACCCCAAATTTGAGCGCGTAGTGTTCCGCGTCTTCCCAGACTATTCATCGCTCCTCTCCGACTTGAGCAATCTGGATGGCGTACGACAGGTTCCACGGAACGAAAAAGGTGTCCCCGTTCTTCCGCGCGGCTTTCAGGCTGTGCCCTATACGCTCCCGCAGTACGTCGCCCTCTTCTTTAATATGAACCGCCCGATGGTGAAGGATCCTGCGCTTCGCCTCGGTCTGCAGCTCGCAACAAATAAGCAGGAGATTGCCGACGCACTGAACGAAACACACATTGTGGATACTCCTCTGCTGGAACTTGCTCTGGGTGACTGGAAATATAAGTTTGATCCCAAGGCAGCACAAGGAGCGCTGTTTGAGTCGGAGTGGAACGTGCCGGAAAAAGTGCGTCTGCAAAAGCTTCTGGAACAGCGCGATGCAAATGCGAAGGGACCACTCCAGTTTGCGGACCATGTTGTCTTATTAGAAACAGGCGCCATGCTTACGCTGACAGGGTCCGTTTCTGCCCTTCGCTTCCCCGCCTTTGTGAACGGCGTAAAAGTACAGACGGGGGTGACCATTGGAGGCGTGAAGACCGCCTCCGGAACATGGATTGTGCGGCTCGGGACAGATCGCCATATGAGTGGCGCACTGACGACTGGCTTCAACATTGTCCGCATGACCGATGCAAAGGGTGTCATTCTGGATACGGCCTACATTGAACGCCTTATCGATGAGCAGAACTTCCGCCTGGCACGCAACGAACAGGACATTGTAGATCGCTTCCTCGCATCCAAAAAAGATTCCGCGCCGCAAAATGAACGTATTACCACGCAGGATCTCTTTTTAGATCGAGGGTACTTGCGACGCAGGGTTCCGGAAGATCCTGAACATGTCCGCATTAATGCAAAAGGAGAACCGCTTACACTGACGTTCCTCACCAGTGCAACACCTGCCAGTTATCCTCTCATTGCAGACCTGATCAAAAAACAATGGCAATCGATTGGGGTCGATGTTCGTCTTGATGTTCCCAAGACCAGAAAAGAATTCGAGGATAAAATGCTGAAGCGACAGTACGACGTCCTGTTGTTTGGTGAATCGCTTTTAGATAACCTCGATAGTTACCCTTACTGGCACTCAAGCCAGATGCAGGACACAAGTGGAGACCAGAACAAATTAAAACTCGATGCGTTTAACTTGTCGCAATATGCATCGTTTGATGCTGATGCGCTCCTTTTAAAGATCCGCCAAACCAGTGACCCCAACGCACGTGAAAAGGCACTGAATGATCTGAACGAAATCATCAAGAGGGATGTTCCCGCCATCTTCCTCTACTCCCCGCTCTCGGTATTTGGATATCGTGATGAAGTTGGAGGCGTGGAGATAGGAACGCCATCCGTCCATTCGGACCGCCTTCTCACGATTCATCGATGGTACATTCACACAGAACGCAAATTTAAGCCCGGTAAAGGTTGGCTCTCGTTCTTTGGGTGGGTCTGGGGGATCTTGTAGAAATCAGAAGTCAAAAGTCAGAAAAAAAGACGGAAACCCACATTTTAGCATCTGCCTTCTGTCCTCTATCCCCTGGCTTCTCGCTTTGGGCTTGCCCTTGAGCCATTTCTTCCGTATGCTCTCTCGGCTCCTATGGAACTTCTCCTTCTTTCCGACATCAATGGGATTGGCAAAAAGAACGACCTGATTGTCGTAGGGGACGGTTTTGCGTTGAATTGCCTCATTCCCGAGCGAAAAGCACTGGTCGCGACGCCCAATGTGCGAAAGCGCTACGCCGAGCAGATCAAGAAGCGTGCCATGGAGCGCGAACACGAATTATCCATCCGTCGCTCCGCTGTGGGCGCACTTGCAGGGAAGGTCATTACCTTTACAAAGAAAGCAACGAAGACGGGGAAGCTCTATGCCGCAATTTCTACCGCGATGATTCGGGATGCCTTACAGTCACAACATGATATCGATATCCGTGAACAGGATATTTCATTGGATGAAATCAAATCCGTCGGAAAGCACACCGTAAAGATCGTCGTGGCGGATCAAAGCGCCGATGTGTCAGTCGAAGTGAAGGCAGAGTAAAAACATGCCTTACATCTGCTACACACTTCTGTTACCTTCTTCCCATGTCCGAATTTGGTGGACCAGACATTCTCGGCCCAGGAGAGGGCAGTTCCGGCGCGCCGGAACAACTTTCTGAAGAAGCAAAGCAACGTTTTGCAGCAGCGGCAAAAGCAATGCAGCAGATCCAGCGGGAGGAAAAGCGAAGCAAAAAGCGTGATGATCAGGTTGCAAAAGCCATCGTGCAGTTTTTAGGTCAGGATGAACACGCACATCTCTTTTTACTGATTTCCCGCCTGGTGGCGCGGGACTGTCCTTCCATTTTCATTCTCGCCATCCTCTCGCTCATTCATGAAGGATCTATCAAAGCCGTGCTGGACTACATGAAAATGAGCGATGTCACGCTTGATCTGGAAAAGGAAAAATCACTTCAGTTAACAGACAGTGCGCTTCCCATTGAGATGAACCATGCGCTACTGGAATGGATCTCGCGTATGCAGCTCGTCGTCAGCATGGATGCAAAACAGATTCTGGAACATCTGCTCGTTGGCGAGCACAATATTGACGGCACCGTCCTACAACTCACCACATTTGTCGTAAGCGAGTTCTTCCAGAAACATGAAAGAAAGATCCACTTTGAACAACTCCAGCCACTGACCGCAAACATTCTGCAGAGCGTGTTTGAGCCGTTTTTGCATCACATTGAAAAGATTGAGGACTTCAAGAATGAAGATGATGAATGACCGCGGCAAGCATCTGGAGCGCGATGCCTGCCCGTCCTGAGGGCGAAGGAGGGCTTCGCACGTTTCTCTATGATCTTTTGAGCACCGCCAAAAAAGATTCCTGGTTCAGTGTCACTCTGCCCATCTGCTTCATGCGTTTCTTTCCTTTCTTCTGCTTTTCAAGAAGCTTCTTTTTGCGGGACACATCTCCTCCGTACAAATATCCCGTGACATCTTTGCGCATGGCAGAAAGTGTTTCGCGTGCAACAACTTTGGCACCCACTGCTGCTTGAATGGGAATCTGGAATTGCGCCTGTGGAATCACTTCTTTCAGTTTCTTACACACAACGGCACCAACCGTCTGAGCTTCACTGCGATGCACAATGGTGGAGAGTGCTTCGGCCGGTTCGCCAAGAAGGAGGATTTGCAGCTTAACAAGATCCCCTGCCCTGTACCCGAGTGGCTCATAGCTCATGGATGCGTAGCCTGATGTTGCCGATTTCAGTTGGTCAAAGAAATCGAGCACAATCGCCTGCAGCGGCACTTCAAAATGAAGAACCGCGCGGTCAGCATCTAGGTATTCGAGTGAAAGATAGATACCCCGCCGATCCTGCACAAGCGTCATGGCTGAACCAACGTCGTTCTTCCTACACACAATTTCCAGTTTCACCCACGGCTCACGCACCTCGTCGATATATGCGGCATCCGGAAAATCAGCAGGATTGCTGATACGTGCCACGCTCGGCTCATCTTCTTTGAGCAAGCTGGAACGGACGATCTCCGCGGGGCTTCGAACACCTAATTTTACTTCGTACAGAACACTTGGTGCCGTGACGACAAGATCGCAGTTGTACTCACGCTCCAGCCGTTCTTGAATAATGTCTAAATGAAGAAGTCCTAAAAAACCGCATCGAAAACCGTTCCCCAGTGCTGCATTGCGTTCGTGTTCAAACTCCAATGCTGCATCGTTTAAGGATAATTTTTCCAGCGCATCGCGCAAGTCTGCGTAGCCATCGGCTTCAGAAGGATACAACCCTGCAAACACCATCGGCTGTACGTGCTTGTAGCCGGGGAGTGGATCTGTTTCCGCACGGGACGCGATGGTATCTCCTGTGCGTACTTGCTGTACGTTCTTTGCTCCTGTCACGATGTATCCTATTTCTCCGGCATGGAGCACGCCGCTGGAAACATACGTGGGTGAAAAGAATCCGATATCCTGAATTTCTAGTTCACTTTTTGTTCCAAGAAGAAAAATCTTCTGGCCCTTTACGAAGGTGCCTTCCGTGACACGAATGTACGCGACGGCGCCGCGGTACGTATCCATCACGGCATCAAAAATGAGTGCACGGGTTAGCCCTTCGGAGGTGGATACAAGAACGGGTGCGGGGACACGCTCAAACACAGCATCAAGAACGTCCTCCACACCTCTCCCCTCTTTTGCAGAAATAAGGAGAATATCCTCGCGACGACACCCAAGAAGATGCATAACTTCCTGACTGACGCGATCTGGATCTGCTGCCGGGAGATCGATCTTATTGAGGACGGGAATAATCTTCAGGTCATGTTCCATGGCCATATACAGCACTGCCAATGTTTGAGCCTGAATTCCCTGTGATGCATCGACGAGGAGAATTGCGCCTTCGCACGCAGCGAGCGAGCGGCTTACTTCGTACCGAAAATCTGTGTGGCCAGGGGTATCGATCAGGTTGAATTCAACACCCTTCCATTCCATACGCACCGGTGTGAGCTTGATGGTAATGCCACGTTCTCGTTCCAGATCCATCATATCGAGCGTCTGCTCTTTAATCTCACGCTTCTGGAGCGTCCCTGTTTTTTCGATCATACGATCGGCAAGAGTCGATTTCCCGTGATCAATATGCGCGATAATGCAGAAGTTACGGATGTCCATGAACTCGCAGAGCATAGCGGAAAAAAGCCAAAGACAGAAGGAGGCAGACAGACACACCCACACTCCCCCTCATTACATCTCTTCTCTCAAATATCCTCCTTCTCGTAAAAGCGTCATCACATCATCACTGAACTGTTCGACATCATCATACAAGGAATCTCGTCCTGACTGCAGTGGATCTGGATTCAAAAGTCCTTGCGCAGCATCCTGTTGAATTGTTCTCCATTCATCGCGATTGATCGTGGGGATTTCCACGCCTCTCGTCGTGCCGAATACACGTCGTTGTTCACTGTTCTTCGCGAGCTTGAATTTGCTATACAAGCGATTATTCAGCCCATTCCCCACTGCCACCATCGCCTCGAAACGCTTGAGGAGATTAGGATCTGCATTCTTCTTGCGAAGATCATCCGCAATGCTTTCTAGAAGATCTCGCAGCCGCACGATCTCGAGTCGCTCCCGAAGAATTGCAGCAAATTGCGCACGATACAGGGGGAATTCATTGGGATGCACCAATTTCCCTTTCTCCGGACCTTCTTGATGGACGCTTGTCAGAACCTCCAGCGCATATTCGATCTCTTCCTGTTCCGTTGAAGGTTTTTGCGTGAGGAGAAGTGCAACAACACCTGCATCCAGGACAACGCCTGCCCCACCCGCAACTCTTCCTGCCTTCATAATGCGCACAGCTTTCGGAACACGGGAAACAGTTTGAAGTGCTTTTCCCGTTCCTCGTGCAAGACGACGCATGCCAATAGCTGATACCGCTGCTCCGGCGACACCCAAGATAACTGCAAGTTTTGCGAGCATACCCGAAATGCCCATCTGCTTCTCCCCAAATTCACGAAAAACATCGGCCCACTCAATGTGGGCACCTATGGTCTTATGAAAATCGGTGAGAAGTTTGCCCGCTTTCTCGCTATATGAATTCCAGTCTGCCTCTAGTTGCATATACGCCTTCTGATAAACCTTGCGCGCTCCATGCTCCTTGATCATCGCCTCAATATTTCCCGTCGTGATGCGATCGTACACAATATCTCCCTGGGAAAGGGGCGCATCATCCAACAGTTCCGCAGGATCGTAGTCATTTCGATGATCCAGAAGAAACTGGGCAACACCAAGGCTTTCCCGGACTTTTTCGAGAGGATCTTCTTCGAGCTTCTCTCCGCGAAACGCCTTCACGGCATCGAGGAGGCTCTTCTGTTCTGCTTTGATGCGTTCTTTATCCGCCTCCGTGAGCTTTGGCCACTCGACAGGATTTCCCTGTTCATCCCGCGGCCATTTGAGTGCATCGTACAAAGAACCTGCAAGGTATTCTCGCACGTGGTTGCGCAGTGTTTCTGTAGGGAGAAATCCTGATTCCAATCCCACGATAACATCCGCCATATGACCAATGAAGAGGCGTCCGTCTTTATTCCAACTGTCTTCCAGTTGACGAAGGATTCCCCTCCCCGCCACATTCATTTCGACTTCATCAATGTGCGTACGAATATCCTTGAGCCCCTCTCGCTCCTGGAGAAGGAGCTGCTCATCCCACGATTCAACCGTCTTCTTGTCTCCTCTCTGCTCGGACCGACGTTCGATGTCGCCCGAGAACGCGTACGACTGATCAAAATGATGTCGAATGGACGTGAGTTTGCTTCTTCCGATGTGATACTCCCCCATCGTCTTTGTGAGACGTGCAAACCACGCCAGGTCACGACGTTTTTCCTCGTCAAGATCATCGAACAGTTTTTTGAATAGCTGATTTTTTGCGCGCTCAAGAAGTTTGCCGTCAATCTCGATCTGGAAGGCAAGTGTGCCCTGTGGCTTTCCTTCCAGGCGATCCACCTCGTCAAACAGCTCGCGCCGAAGCGCTGCAGGAAGGCGCTCAAACGTCATCCTCTCGTCAGACGGAAAGCGTTGACGATAGATATCAACGACTCTCTGTTTTGCGTGTTCGATACGCTCTTCCGTTGCACGCACATATTCCTGCGTGCCAGACCGCGCCAACTCCATTTGCTCAGCGGAAAGTTCGCGGTACCGTCTGTCGAACATGTTCGCAAGAACACTCATGACGGGGAGGACCCCTTCGGGATTTGCTCCCGATGGATTCTTTCCTTCGATCCACCGTCGTAGAAGCGAGCGATCGTCAGTCGATGCAATCGTATCGCCAATCTTCCGGTCGAGCTCGAGGACTTGCTGCGCAAGCGTTCCCCGGTGGGCAGTATCCTTTTCAAGCGCCAATGTTCGCGCAAGTCGAACACGATCCGATGCGAGTGTTGTCAGGCTTACCAGGTTACCCTGCACAGTTTTTTCCTCTTCGGGCAGAGGTTTCATGCCCATCGTCTTTGCCTCTTCATACATGTCATACAACCGCATGGTTGCCGCTATCGACTTCTCAAGATTTTCCAGATATGTCGCGCGCATGTGCGATTGCACAAGAAGATCGCGCTCTTCCTGGGTGAGATGATCGATATCCCTCCCCTCTTTTTTCGCAGCCTCCAGGATATTCGTTGCGGTTAATCGCGCGTGGTCTGCATTGTAGTCGTACACATCGAGGAGTGTCGTCTTTCCCTGTGGATCTTCAAATTCCCTCCTTCGTGCATCGATCTCTCCAGCAAGTTCCTGTGCGTCCCATGACGCGTGTTCAGACGGCGCATATCCTACAACATCACGAGGGGACAATATGCCGGAAGAAGGTGGACGATTCTGCTCTGCCGGCAGACGTTCCTGGGCTGGCATGACTACGCTTCGGGCAGATAATCCGGCACGGTGCCATCAAAGACACTCCCTAACTTCTTCGCAGCGGCTGCAAAGCCGCTTATTCCTTCAATGCCAAGCTTTGCGAGGAGAAGCTCCATACCACCCGCCGCATACGCCGCTGCCCCTACGGCAGCCGTTGCCGCTGCAAGGACAAGGAGAACAGTCACGATGGGGTGTTTTCTAGGAAACGCCTTGATGCGATCAAATGCAC
>CAZEUQ010000046.1:0-8359 GCA_964515125.1 uncultured Candidatus Peribacteria bacterium | reverse complement strand
GAGGTACTGCGGGAACGCGACGATAGAGTCGTTCGCAGGATTGTACTTATAGATGAACATATCCTCCTGGTCACCACTACCGCCGGTATTCTTCCGACCAGATGCTGTGAAGTAGATGACATGATGTTCAGGGTCCAATGCAGCGGATGTCACCTGGTCTTTCAGGGAGTCATAGTACGTGCCGGGAGGATTGGGGAGGGTGTTGTTTGTATTCGAGAATGTTGACGTAAGTACATCGTACGAATTGAACCCTCCTTCTGCCTTTGAATAGAGATACACTTTCTGACCTTCTGATGTTGCATCCATTACGGCAACGTCTGCTAGCGCTGCAAGCGCACCTTTATCCTGTGGAATGCCTGAGGAAGGAGAATAGACGAACATACGAGTCTGTGTGCCGCTCTTCATGAAAATATAGGCTTCATTGCGGATGGGGTTCCACACCGCACTTTGGATTGTCATACTTGCAAAGCCGGAAGGCATGGTGGACGTATTGAACGTTTGGGATGTGAATGCGTTTGTTGTCGGATTGAACGACCACACCTTTCCTTGATTGAAACGCGTGAAGAGAAGAGCAGTATTGCTCTGCGTGGACCACACTGCATGACCCGGCATGAGGTAGGGGAATGTTCCATAGAGCTCATCGGGGATGACGGCGGGGGTAATGGCAACGACGGGGCTTGTGCAGGAAAGAGCGCCGACGAATGTCGATGAACTAGAAGAGCTTGTACCGGTTGACGAAGAATTGCCAGCACTCGACGAACTACTACTCCCACCCCCCAATCCGCTCCCTGCACACGAAAACTCAAACGGTGCAGCCGCACTCACAAGGTACACTCCTCCCTTCTGGAGGACATCCAAATCATCATTCACGTCATAGCCAAATGTCCTCCCGTTCCATCGTGCCTTTCCGGTCTTTGCCTTATCCCTCTCGTCACTCTGTTGTGTCGTGTACTCATAGATATGCAACCCCAGAGCATCAAAATCGAGCACGCTATGGAACCCATAATTCGCGGGAGGATCATCCGTCGGACAGTGCACGAGGTAATGGATGCCCGTCTCAATGCTCACGGAATCCCCGTACCCCAAGCTTACCCGAGACACCACGCTGTTGCCGTAGATGTCTTGGATCTGCTGGGTGTTGTTTGGTGGAAGGAGAGCGGCGCGAAACCGTGGAGAGACTCGGAGAAGAATGCCAACAAGAAAAAGCAAGCCCACAAGGAGAAGGGGGAGTGCTTTGCCGTAGGAAAGGGGAATTCTACGCATAGACATTGCGACATCTCCCATGCTACGGCGTAGAAACGCAGACAGGTGATGTGATGGTGGGAAGAACCGAGACGGTCGGTAGGGGAACATCCAATGCTAACGATGTGGCAACGACGTCAGCCGTTCCGGTTGTGACGATCGGAGCAGGGAACGCAGTTCCGTCAGGGCCTGTCGCGAGGATTTTTCCAGGAGTAGAGGTATTCCCGTCGTAGGGAGAGAGCCAAACGAGTGAACCGTTTGCGGTGTACGGAAGAACGCTCGCAGAACCTTTGATGCAGGTGAGAAGATCGGTCGTCGTGGCTCCGTCGTAGGTTGTCATATGGAAGGTTCCGTTATTGGTGCCCGACGGAATGTCGTACCAATAGATGCGCTGGTTGATGGTATCCAAGGAGAGGATGTTCTGGATGTTCGTGGGCCTCTGCAAAAGCTGGTGTGCACCCTGACCTGCGAGATCGGATGCGTAGATTTCGCGAAGTTTTGTCCAAACAAGGAGACTGTTCTGTGCGTCGATAGCAAGCCCAGTAGGCGTTGGTGTTGTGGTGCTGATGGTCACGACTTCGGTGATCTGCTGCGTTTGGAGGTTGTATTTCTGGATTCGTGATGTGCTCGTGAAGCCGCTCGCGGGCATACGCGCAAAGTATAGGTTTCCACTTCCGTCGAGCGCCAGGCCTGTAAAAATGACTGTGGCGGATTGCTGAAGAATTCTGATATTCGATGCAATGCCTGACGCATTGATATCGGCGACGACGATTTGATAGTCGCCGCTTGTGGTTCCGCTTACCCAGTCCGGATTTTGCATGGACCAGTAGACTTTCCTACCGATGTTATCGACAGCGATCGCATTGATCTTGTAATAGAAGGAAGTGCCTGTAGAAGGGTTCCTGTACGTGGGGGCTATGTAGAACGGTTTCTTTCCTGTTCCATCCAAGCGGATAGTGTTGATCTTTCCTTGCTCAGCCCAAAACAAATTACCGGAGAGAGTGGGAACCGATGCCGTCGACGACGCACTGGATGAGAGAGATGACAGATTGCCGCAGGTCATTGGAACCGACACGGATGGATCATCGTTTTTAAGACATCGCGGCGAGGGGGAGTCCGAGAAGTCGGGGCAGTTGTTGCAGTTTGCGTAGCTTAACTTTGTCACGGAAGGAAGCGAAGATGGTTTGTCGGGCGTCTGAGAATAGTAATCGTCGCTATTAATCGTGTAATAACCAGAAGGGAACATGATGACATCATTCGCTGGTGTGCACAGGAGGGAAGAGTCGCCGGAGGCGAGAACGGGAGAGGCAAGTGTGCACATGTTCGCTGCAGCATCAAGGTCGTGATAAAGACCATCGGTTTGCGAGTATCGCGCACTGGAGACGCCGCCACCGCCGAAATAGCGCTGTTCATTGGGCTTGGGGTAACAAGAAGGAGAGTATCCTGCGGGACAAGAGACGGTTCCTATGTCGCACCGAACTTCCGCGTAGTCATAGGCGCCGACACAGTAGGGAGCTGTTTTCACGGATCCTGTTGCAGTGGAAACATAGTTCGTCTGCATCACCTGCACGCGACGTTCGGTCGTGCTGCCACCAAGAACCCACAGGGCATTGGAAGCTCCAAGTTTGTAGGTGAGGGCACTTGCACTGGCACGGGCAGTGGGAAGGAAGTTGACTTCCTGCCTCCAATTGATGCCATCCGCAGTGGAGTACACATCACAGCTCGAAACAGCTCCATATGTTCCACTTCCCAGTAACCAAAGTCTGTCTTGGTAGATGGCTGTGGCAGCGTTATTGGTGTTGCCTGGAACAGAGCTGACATGTGTCCATTGCGTGCCATCAAATCTGTATACGTCATACATCGTGCGCCCAGCCCAGGAGACTGTGGTCTGTCCGCCAATCACGTAAAGCGCGTTACGGAAGGAGACAAAGTTGAAATTCGTGAGATTGTAGTCGGCGTTCGTTTTCTGTGGCGATGTGAAAGGACCGCTTGTCAGTCGTAGGTAGCCAATGCCGAGTAAGCCCGGAGCGTTGAGAGGGATGGGAAGAAGTTGTGGTTCGATGGACCAAGATGTTCCGTTAAATGAGAAGACCATGCGAGAATTATGCGGTTGAGCATACGAAAGGTTCCACGGGAGCTTCGAGATGATGGACTCCGCGATGACGTAGATCTTGTCGTTTAAGACGGCGGCTCGCGGATTGTAAACTTTGTAAGGAAGTGCAGGCCCGGGCGTCCAGTTGATGCCATCCTGAGAAAGAAAAACTTTATCCGAGTACTTTGCATCGGTTGTATACGCGGGAAGAGCCTGTGAACGGTTGAATGTTTTTCCTCCGAAGAGCCAGAGTTCGTCTGCATTCCTCGTAGGATTTCGATACTTCACAACAGAAACGCTTGTATCGTTTCTGTCGTTGCGCATTGCAACGGGGAGTTCACTACGATATTCCCAGCGGAAGCCGTCCGTCGAAGAGTAAATACTTGTGGCGTACTGATACGTCGCATTGGAGTACAAACTCGTTCCGGAAGACGTGCCGAACAACCAGATCTTCTCAACGCCGCCATCGTCCGGATGCGGACTCGCAAAGGTGAGTGCTTGCCCTCCAAGCCCCATGTTACTGTTGCCAACGACGGGAATACTTCCCTGGCTTGTGAGGTTAGCAGGAAGCTTTGGATCGATACGATTAAACCACACGGAGTATTGGCTCCACTCTGCCGAACGTGGATAGCACGATACCTGAACTTTTGTCCCCAGAAGCGTTGGAGGAATCATGGTTGTGCAGTTTGCGTAGCAGCCATCGTCGTCATCATTGTTGCCATCGTCGCATTCTTCATCAACGGGAGTGGTGTAATAGCCGTACGGATTTGCGTTGTAACGAAGTTCTAAGACGCCGTTGCCACAGGTGTTCGCAACGAATGGTCTTGAAGAAGAAGAGCTTGAAGCGAAGGCAGTACACTCGCAAGAACATGTCGCATAATTGAAAATGGCAGAAATACAGTTTTGAGAAATGGCAGCAGGATTACAGACAGAAGAGGCGTTTTGACAAATGCTCGATGAAGAAGAAGACGAGACGGTTGGTACGCAGATATTCCCAACGCAGGTCTTTCCTGAAGGACATGGATGCGTTCCATCACATTGAAGTGATGAGGAAGAACTGGAGGAAGAAGAAGGAACACTCGATGAGCTGGAGGAAGAGGGGATGGACGAAGACGAAGAAGAAGACGACGAACTAGAGACAGGAACACAGATGCCCCCGGAGCATGTACGGCCTGTGGGACACGTATGTGTTCCATCACAGGGGATACAAATGCCGTTCGAACAAATCTGGTTATTCGGGCACAACGGCCCAGTGCATCCTGAGGATGAGGAAGACGAAGAAGGAGTACTACTTACAACGACAGACGATGAACTTGAAGAGGAACTGGAATTGGGTATACATGCGCCATTGGATTGACAGGTACTTCCCACAGGACATGTATGGTTCGTATCACAAGGGATGCAGACGCCATTGGAACAGATTCTCCCTCCGGGGCAGATGCGCGTTGTATCGCATGGGAGACACGTTCCATTGGTACAGACTTGTCCATTCGGACAAATTGTTCCGTTTGTACAGGCAGAACTGGAGGAGCTGGAAATGGAACTTAAGCTTGAACTTGAACTTGAACTGACCGATGAAGAACTTGATGAAGAAACGCATATTCCGTTTGTTGTGCATGTACTTCCCGTTGGACATGAGTGTGTCGTATCACACGGGACACACACACCACTGGAGCAAACCTGTGCATTGCATTGGTTTGAGTTGGTACAGGTTCCACATGTTCCGTTGACACATGCCTGTCCATTAGGGCACTGGGCTGTATACACACATGTACCACACGTACCGTTCACACATCCTTGACCTGTGGGGCATTGCGAACCGTTCGTACAGCTGATGGCACTGCTGGAACTGTAGCCGGCATAGCCAGGGCAGAAACGGGGATCTTGCAATCCTTTTGTGCAGCTAAAACATAAATCATTCTGGCTCATGAAATAGAACATCTTGCTGCGCGATGATGAATCGTACGATGTCAGTCTGTTAATCTGGTCGTACAGATTCCTCGTTACGATGTCCGGAGCCGCATTGAGTTCGCCATTGGAGAGGAAGAATGTTCCGTCGTACAGAGAAAGCTGGGTTTTGCCTGCACGATAGTTTGCAAGTTCGTTTCCCGTGTATTCGTAGCCCCAGTAGCGCGACGAACTGGTAATGGCCGTTGTTCCATTTGCAATAAGGGGGACATTGGAGGATGTTCCAAGCGAACAGGTCACGATATTGTGCTGATCGCGTTTCACGAGCGCTCCGATGTTCGACTGATCAAACGAGTATTTGTTGACCGGAATACCTCGCGCGTTAATGACATCTCCTGCAAGTGTCGAGTAGCCTGCTGGTGCGGCAAAATTGAGTGACGGAATCATGATGTCCGGCGCAGTGTTTTGCCTGCTAAACGTCGTCGCGAGAATCGCAGTAACAACCGCGATGGAAAGTGCCGAAAAAAGAATACCTTTCAAATCCACTTTCACAAAAGCTTACAGGAGAAGTTTTGCGCTTGCCAATAAAGAAGAATGAGTTCTCTTTTCAGGATTATTTTTTTTGATATAGTATGTTCATACGGAAATATGAACACCAGGTTCGTCGGAAATAGAATTACGAGATAAAATCTCTCAAAAAGTGGATCCTTTTGAGTATTTGATACGCGAGATCATCAGAAGGTTAGGTAAGCAAGGTCATCCTCTGTTCACGCAAGCTGCCGTTTTTTCGCCGTCACACAGTTCTGGATCAGACTCGCCACCGTCAGCGGACCAACGCCTCCTGGAACAGGAGTAATGGCCGTCGCAATTTTTTCGAGTGCATCAAAATCACAATCACCGACCAGCGTTCCGTCTTTCGTGCGGTTCATGCCGACATCGATGATCACGCTGCCCGGCTTCACCATATCTGCCGTAATGAGTTTTTCTTTTCCAACAGCTGCGATGAGAATATCGGCTTGCTGAGTCAGCGTTGCGAGATTGTTTGTTTTGCTGTGCGCGATCGTTACCGTTGCATCACGATTTAAAAGCATCACCGCGACGGGTTTCCCCACAATATTACTGCGTCCCACAACGACAACGTGCTTTCCTGCAGGATCAATCTTATAAAAGTTCAGGAGTTCAATGATGCCAGAGGGAGTCGCAGGGGGGAGATGCTCGAACTCCGTGCTCAAGAACATTTTTCCCAGATTATACGCGCCAAAGCCGTCCACATCTTTTTTTGGATCAATCGCCCTGATGACATCGGGAACAAACTCCTGCAGATGAGAGGGGAGCGGAAGCTGCACGATGAACCCGGTGACATCGCCGTCGTTATTCAATCGATCAATCTCCGCAAAGAGTTTTTCTTTTGTGATCGTAGAATCGAGATGAAGATGTTCATGGCGCATCCCAACAGCCTCGCAACTTTTCATTTTCTGTTTAATGTAACTGGAACTGGCGGGGTCCTCGCCCACCTGCACCACGACGAGCTTGGGATCAAGCTTGTTGATCTCGGGCTTGAGACGTTCCAAGAGAGCATCGGCGGCTGGTTTGCCGGCGAGGAGGAGGGGGGACATAGATGAATCATAGCAAGATTTGCTCATTCCGTTAGCAAAAGATGATGATTGACTTTTCAGTAAAAATTGTATAAAATGTACACTTCTTTTTATGACAGAACTATCACCTTCCTCTGGTTGGCAGAAATTACTGGCTCTGTTTGATCATACCGAACAGCATCTCAAAGACATTCCTCTGGAAAATCCAGACACGCTAGAAGCATTACGTTCCGTTCTGATGGAGTGTCGCAGATCGTATGAAGATTTAGGAAATGCTATGCCTGAAATTGCAGCGGTTTTTAGCGGCGATCAAATTCCAGCTTCCATTGGTTTGGAAATAACGGGAAGTTCTGGAGAAATACAACTTTCTTCCTTCGTTGATGCAGCAAGGACGGCAATATCAACATTTGAATCTCAAACAGTTCCAAACTATATACAACAAAAGATTCAAGCATTATGCCAAGAGCTACGAAAGAAAATAATCGAGATAAACATTTCATTGAAGAAGCTACAGGATTATCAGGTAAAAGATCAGCCCATAAAAAATGCGCACATGCTTCTGCCTGCCATTTTGAAACGAAAGCAAGAGGAAGCTGCGACAGAATTGCGAAATCAAGTACGGGCAAAAGAAGAAAAAATTACAAAGAAGAGAAGAGCATTAGAAGAAGCTCAAAAGAATTTAGCTGTCGCTGAGGATAGGCTTCAGCAAAAGGATACCGGTATCGTTAGTGAGGATGGTTACAGAGAACTTGCAAGGGTACTTGAAAGAATGATTGCTGAAAATAGAACAGCACTCCTTCATGAACGCAAGGCCGCATTTCTTCAGGAAACGGGAAGGAGCGTGACGTCTCCAATACAATCGAATTCTGTGAAGAGTGACGCGGCCAAAAAACCTAGTAAGAGATTAGTGAAACAGAAGAAGACAGGCGAAGGTATGCCTCATAGACCTCAGAGGAGATCTCCAGAGAAAGTTGCAGCAACACACATCGCTGATTTCAGTTCGAGAGTATCAACGAGGAGTACGCAGAAAAACAATTTAAAGCACGCTCCTTCAACTTCGCAGCCAGTAAAGATTCCAAGTGTAAATCGTTTTCACACAGACTGGTTTTCAGTAGGAAAATGGATAAATACCGAACATTTGAGTGCGCAACTGAATTTAGAAAGCCATAGAGGAACTCTTGCATTACATAGAGATATTGCTTGTGAAAGAGTTATGGCTTCAATCCCTGAAGGATATTTTGTAATGCAATATATTCCCGCTGATCAGAAGCCACCTGCGGAACATCATTTTTTACTTCGCGGCAATGATACTGATGCGGTGTGTGGTGACTATCATTCTCGAATGGCTCCTCTTGTTCAAATGAAGAAAAGTGTTTCGGATATGCAACATCGGAATGTTCCCCATTTTGGAGAAGAAGCGGTTCATTTAACCCATTGGGCAATTATTGAAATGAAATATCTTAGCTCAAAGATAGAAGCTTCTTCTTTTTCGTCGCGAATGCATCAGTTTCTTTCTTTCTAT
>CAZEUQ010000045.1:0-8449 GCA_964515125.1 uncultured Candidatus Peribacteria bacterium | reverse complement strand
CAAAAAGCATGTAATCGCTTTCATGGGCGCTTTGCCATCCTAGCGCTGGATACAACCTCGAAGATGCTCGTCGCAGCGCGCACAGGTTCACCGCTTATCATCGGCATTGGAGAAGGGGAGTACTTCATCGCGTCCGATATCCCCGCATTTTTGGAACATACGCGCAATGTGCACTATCTGGATGACGGCGAAATGGTATGGACGGACGGAGCGACGATTCAATTTGCATCCATTGCATCCGGAGAACGGCGCGAAAAGCGGACGGTGAATATTTCGTGGAAGGCGGAAGACAGTGAGAAAGGGGACTACGAACACTTCATGATGAAGGAAATTATGGATCAAAAGGAATCCATGAGCCGCGCAGTGCATCAGGACGATGAACAGATCATGAAAGTCGCAAAGGAAATTGAAACATGCCTCGGGTGCATCCTTGCAGGCTGCGGCACGGCAGGAAAAGTCTGCATGGCAGCGGATTACTTCTTCTCCGTCGTTGCACAGCGCCATGTGAACTTTGTTCCTGCAAGCGAATTCAAGATTTATCACCACTTCTTAAAACCGGAGAGCCTGCTCATCGTTGTGAGCCAAAGCGGAGAAACGGCAGACGTGTTGGAAGCAATGAGCGTTGCGAAAGCAGCAGGATCGAAAGTTCTTGCGATTGTGAACGTGGAAGGCTCTTCTATTTATCGCGCCGCGGATTTTGCACTTTTGATCAACGCTGGACCTGAACGCGCCGTCGCATCCACAAAGGCAGCAACGGGACAAATGGCCGTGCTCCTTCTTATTGCCCACGCTGTTGCGGGCAAGCTCAATGAAGGCCGTACGCTCCTTTTAGAAACCGGCGCAAAGATCAACGACATGTTGAACCCCCGCTACATCGAGCATATCAAAAGCATCGCCGAGGCGATTCACACACACGAAAATCTGTACATCATCGGGAAGAGCTGGAATTACCCTATGGCGCTGGAGAGTGCCATTAAAATTCAGGAAGTGAGTTATGTACACGCAGAAGGGTTTGCAGCAGGGGAATTGAAGCACGGACCCATTGCGCTCATCGAACAAGGAACGCCCTGCATCGCACTGATGGGTAATGACGAAATGACCTCGGACATGCTGAGTAACATTCAGGAATTAAAAGCACGTGGCGCCATGATCATCGGCGTCGCACCGGAAAAACATGCATCGTTCGACCACTGGATCAAAGTACCCGATAGCGGCTCCGCTCAACCCATCGTCAACGTGATTCCCATTCAGATCCTTGCCTACTATCTTGCGGTGCTACGAGGAAAAGATCCGGACATGCCAAGGAATTTGGCAAAGAGTGTGACAGTGAAATAATCACCCAAAGAGTACGAGACCAAGGAGTGTGATAGCAATGCCCGCAATTTTGAGATGACTCAAGCGCTCTCTCAGGAAGACTCTTGCAAGAACGACCGTGATGAGAGGGCCTAAGGAACTGACAGGAACGATGATGGACGTTGCTTCGCGCGTCATGCCGAAGTGCAATGCAAATTGGCCAAGGAGTTCCCCAACGATGATCATCACACCGTCTGTTGTGATGCCAACCTCGGGCGTGATAGTGACGACATTTCTTCGTGCGAAGAGGAAGGAAAGAAACAACCAGAAAACGGTACAGAGATAGCGATAGAAAATCGTTGGGATCCAGCCGATGTTATCTAGGATGCTATCTAAGAACATGTAATAAACTCCCCAAAAGATCATCGCACCAAATGCAAAGAGCACGCCGGAGTCCAGATGAATTCTGCGGACTGATTCTCGTGTGAGGGAAAGAAACGCAATACCAAGGATGATGAGTGCGATGCTCATCCACTGTATGGGAGTCAGCGTTTCGCGGTCAGACATCACAAGGAGAAGTGCCGTGACAAACGAGTAACCGGCACTGATGGTGCAGACAACACCTACCTGACCGATGGCCAGTGCGCGGTAAAAACAGATGAAACCAATAGTAAGAAGGAGAAAGCGAAGCGCATAATTCACAAGAACGACAGACGAGATCCACACAGGACCCGTGATGAAGAAAAGAACGGTCATAAGAACAAGCCCGCCAATCTGCGTCACAAACAGCATTTCCATCGGGCCGCACTTCTTTGCACCACGTCCTGCGAAGAAATCTCCAACTCCCCAGGGAGCGGCTGCGGCAAGGCCATAGAAAATTGCAGCAAGAGAAGACACAGGTGAAGTGTAGCGGATTGACCAAAACGAATCTGTGATTATACTCATTCCCCGCATTTCGTTCCTTCACATCATGTTTACCCCTACTGACCCTTGCTCATGGTGAGCTAGGAACTCTCGCATGGATGCCTTCGAACTGCGGGAGCCGGTTCAAAGAGCAAGGATGCGTGGGGGAGCGTTAAACAAGAGGAAAATAATGATGGAAACTGATGCCAATGTCCTTGAAAAACTGCAATCATGTTGTGAAAGTGGCTTGGATCTGGCCATTTTCTATGATGATCATACTCTCCACTTCAAAAGCCTGTGCGGCATCACCTTGACAAAGGGAGATTACCGCGACATCAACATCACCATGAAGGAAGGAGTCTGGTCATTTGGTTGTCATGCTCGCATTCGAAAATGCACGATCTACAGAGGTTCATCACAAGAGATACTGGTTGTTGTTCATCGTAACTCAAAACAACAGTGGATCGACGTTGGTTTTGTCATTTTGCCTGGAAAAAAGTTCTTCATCGCACAGCTGACGGAGCCACAACAGCAGAGAACCGTGGGCCGTGCATCGAATTCCCAATATCACAAAAGAATGTCCTGGGCTGCTGTGCATCCATCAAATAACTAATCTTCCTCTTTTCGGTCCTCTCAAGGACCTAGCCGCGACGCTCCCTCGCGGCTATTTTTCATCCGGTGGAATTCCATAGTATTCCAACAAGAACGCAGCGATATCCTTGAACACGGGTGCTGCAGAGAGCGAACCGTACACTTCTTTTTTGGGACGATCGAACTTTACGAGAATGACAAATTTCGGGTTATCTACGGGGGCAAACCCTGCGTACGTCGCTGTCGTAGAACCTGTGCCGCTTTCATACTTTCCACCTGGACCTGCAATCTGACTGGTCCCTGTTTTACCGGCAATGCGATAGCCAGGCACTTTTCCCGGCTTTGCATATCCAAAGGCGGCACTGTGCACCAACATGGCCGTCATGGTTGCGGTCGTTTCCGGTTTTAAGACCTGCTCGATGACGCGTGGCTCATTTTTATCAACCGTGCCATCACTGTGACGAACTTCGTCGATGATGGTTGGCCGCATGAGTTTCCCTCCATTTGCGATGGAAGCAAACGCCGTGATGACTTGTAAGGGAGTTGCGGAGATACCATGTCCATACGCGGCTGTTGCAAGGAGCGCATCGCTCCAATCTCGCCATGTACGCACTTCACCAGGAAGTTCATTATCCAATTCGATACCCGTTACGGCGCCAAAGCCAAATTTTTTCAGTTCATTGTAAAAAAGTTTACGCCCCAGTTTTTTAGAGACACTTGTCATGCACGTGTTAATAGAAAATGCGATGCAGTCTGTGAGCGTCACTTTCCCATAGTATTTATTGAGGGCGTTCTTGATGGTGTATTCGTCGATCTTCACAGGGCCTGCGTCGTCATAGATATCATTCGGTGTCACTTCGCCCTGATCGATAGCAATGGCCATGGTGATGGCCTTCCCAACGGATCCCGGCTCGTAGATTTCCTGTATCGTGCGATTTAAGTACGAACCAACACCAATGTTGTTTTTGAATTTCAGCCAGACATCCTTTTTCCCCGTGGGGAAAATTTCCCGGCGATTGTTTTCCCCAAGATAGAGATAATAACGGGATACATCGTTCAAATCGTAGAGCTTTTCAATTTCCGTAAGTGCGTCCTGCGTCTCTTTGCTTAAATTCTTGCGCCCCTCGGGTGTGAGGTCATGAAGATATGCTTTAAGCACACGAACGTTTGTCACAGGATGATAAATCTCCACAACGACTTTGTTTTCATCGCCGGGAGCAATGTAAATGGGTTCCTTGTCGTACACCGATGCATAAATATTGCTATCAAAAACGGGGGCATTTGCCATCGCAATGATTTTTCCTGTTGCGGGATCCATCACAATTGCTTGCGCACTCTCCGCATCCACCGCCTTAATTTTTTCGGAGAGAAGCTCTTCAACCTTCTTCTGCACAAATCGATCGATCGTCAAGACGATTGTTGATCCATCGCGTGGATCCACAACTTTCTGCTGGGTAGAAACAATCTGTCCACCGAAAGGATCGTTCACCGTGGCAAGAAGTCCTTCCTGCCCGCGAATCTGAGGATCAAATGTACGCTCTATGCCATACTGTGGCTCTTGGATGGCATTGATGAATCCTACGACGTGCGCAGCGACCGTAGTGTCGGGGTAAAAGCGCCAGTGCTCCGCAATCAAAGCAATACCGCGAAACGGATCATCAATTTTCTCATTGCGTTTGCCGGTAC
This sequence comes from uncultured Candidatus Peribacteria bacterium, assembly GCA_964515125.1. Lineage (GTDB taxonomy): Bacteria > Patescibacteriota > Gracilibacteria > Peribacterales > Peribacteraceae > JALQTW01. The sequence goes on along the minus strand of CAZEUQ010000045.1, from coordinate 3,976 downwards.
GTTCCAGCTCTTCACTACGAATCCGCTCTGTCTCTTTTGCGGACTTCACTTTGAGTTCTTTTACTTTGAGTGAGATGTTCGGAGGGAGTCGTCCCATGATGGGAACATAGCGAAGAGGACGCTGACGAAGTTGCGAGCGAAGGAGATCTTGATCTAAGACCAGAATAGGGGAGAGTTGACGCGCGATGAAGGTAACACTTCCCTGTGGCACAAGTTCAGGATTGGCATAAATCAATTTGTCTCCGTCATTGACGACAATTCCCTGGATACCAAGTTCTCGTACTTTTTCGCGTTGGATTTTGTTGGAACCATAGAGTAGCGGAACGAACGTCACGCGTTTTTCCTGGATACGCTCTTCAATGGATCGCGCAAAAAGCCGACGCACTTCCGTAAGATCGGGTAGTTCCGGTGTAACGGCGGTGCTTCCGCTGCCCAATGCTTCCAAAAGTTGTGATCCACTGATCGTGGCTTGGAGGACTGGTGATGTATTAAGAGGATCGAATGCTGAGGCGTAGAAAGAAATTAATTCTTTCGGACACTGTGCGGATCCGCTTCTACAGGTACGGTCGACATCATCGGTGACAAGAATCTGCGAGAGAGAATCTGCAATACGGGCGTGATCGGACGTGACAACGAGAGGATCGATATAGAGGAGATCCAGTGTCGTATTCGTTGCAAAAATACTCGTCTCATCTGTCTTGCTGTTACGGCTTAAGATCTCACCGCGCTTGGCTGGAAGGACAATGCCGCCGAAGTGTTGTGCCTGTGCCACTTCGTGATAGTCACTCCCTTCCACAATTTGCAGCTCAATAAGGCGCGAAACAAGGACAAGTCCCACAACCGAGAGGGCAGAGTAGAGAATCAACGATCGTCGCTCCAGAGAGCGTTTTCGTTGTGTTTCCGATGGCAGAGAGGGAACCCGAAGCGCCATGGCACACTATCCTAGCACGCAGAGCCATTTTGAGGTATAATGGAGTGATGGATTCACTGGACATCGAATCACTCCGTGGGCTTGATGGCGAACACCTTCTGGATTCCCTCCAGAAGCTGGCGATCGAGAAGAAGATTTCCGATATTCACATCAATCCACAAAAAGAGGAAGTTCGCATCGAATGGCGCACACAGGGAATTTTACGACCCCTCTTGACTGTCTCACACGATATTTTTGTAGCGATGCAGCGTCGCATTAAATTCCATGCGAAATTAAAGCTGAATATCGAAACCGCCGCACAGGATGGGCAGTACACGTATCCGTTCGAGGACCGTTTTATCAACGTGCGTGTCGCGACAATTCCAACGCGCTTTGGCGAGGCATTCACGCTTCGTTTTTTAGATCCTAAACGCGGTATTGTTCCACTGAATGTTCTTGGATTTCCCGCAGAGATTGAAAAGACACTCCGTGACCTCATTGAACTTCCAAACGGTTTGATCCTCGTCACGGGTCCAACGGGTTCTGGAAAAACAACAACGCTCTATGCTCTTCTTTCCCTCGTGACAGGAAAAGACAGAAATATTGTCACGCTGGAAGATCCTATTGAGTACGAACTTCCCGGCATCATCCAAAGTCAGGTAGACCCCGAACACGGCTACACATTTGCCGCAGGTCTTCGTTCTATTCTGCGCCATGATCCGGACATCATCCTCGTGGGTGAAATACGCGACTATGAAACGGCACAAACAGCGATTGATGCCTCCCTCACAGGTCACTTGGTTCTTGCAACACTCCACACAAACTCCGCCATTGAAGCTATTCCGCGTTTGCTCTCCATGGGTGTAAGTCCCTACACGTTCGCCCCGGCCCTTCGCGCCATTCTTGCGCAACGCCTCATCCGCACACTCACACCAGAATGTAAGAAGAGTGGCACATGCGATCCTTTGGACCCAAAAACTTTTGGTGGTCAATGCGCATTACCGGAACTCCTCGTTGCATCTTCTGGAATTCGAGACCTTATCTTGTCGCAAGCGCACGAGAGTGAAGTAGAGGAGGTTGCGCGTAAAGAAGGATACCTTTCCATGCACGAGTGGGGAGAAAAGTTCCTCAAAGAGGGCATCACCGTAAAAGAAGAAATCGCAAGAGTGACGGCATAACGGTTCTTGGTTGAATTTGATAGCACGTACGTTTTTATCACATTCAAAAATTCAGATAATCTTCATAGGAACTTTGTTCCTTGTCGCCTTGAAAAATTTCCGTTGCGTATTCCCTGCGAACGAAGCGTGGCAAACGTCCGGAGGGGAATGCTGGGGTGGCTGACGTTTGCAGCGCAGTGAGCAGATGGAATCGCAGGAACATTTTTCAAAGCGACTGTTTCTTTGCTCCACTTTCTTTGCGTCAAAGAAAGTGGTAACCTATCATCCGCGGCCCGAAGGGCCGCTCTGGTGCTATAAGCGTTTCCACCAAAAAGCCCTTGCCAAGCTGCGCTGTCTTTCCATACGATGGAATACCATGCTTCTCTCCAACCGTCGTCGCCGCAGGATGCAGCCACAACTTTTCGTTCATGAAGAGAGCCCACGGTGGTGGATTCGCCTGGTGATTGGTGCGGTTATTCTTGTGATCCTCTGGTTTTTGGGTGTGCGCGTTCTTTCGTTCTTTGACTTCTCCTCAACGCAGAAAGCAGGTGCAGTTCTTCTGCTTGATGACAATCCCGACGGTGTGCAAGTGTCTCTGCAAGGTGGCGATGTGCAGCGCGGGGAAGATCAACTAAAGGTGTACGAGGGCGATACGATTTACACGAGCAACAATGCAACCGCTCTCCTCACTTTTTTTGACGGCACGCACATTCGCTTGGATCAACAAAGTCAACTGACGATTGATGACAGTAGCCGTATGAGCGAAAAGCCATCTGTGCTAACTGTCAGCTTGCCGAAAGGAAGACTCTTCATTGCAACACCCAACAAGAGTGTCTTCACGGGTTCTATTGTCCGTACTATAAAAACGGAAACACAGTCTGTGGATGTTCCCGCCTCCGCGCACGCACTCATTGGTGACGATCTTCTCGCAGTGAGCGAATCATCGGGTCTCGGCCTCGTTTCCACCATCGAATTATCGAACGGATCATCTCAAGAAGTGACCATCGGTGAAGGACAGGTCTTTGCTCTCTCTCCCGCTGAGCGGAGCCAGATTGAAAGCGGGGAGGATCCCTACGCATTCCGTCGCACTTTTAACGAAAAGGAGCAGGCAAACACATTCCTTCGTGAAAGTATCGCAAAGCTCTCTTCCTCTGCACCACTTCCATCCTTTATCACAGGCAGCGGTGCGGAAAATTCTGGAACAAGCTCCATCATTCTCTCCGTGACATCACCATTGCAAAATGCCATCGTGACAGAAAATACCGTCACCGTAAGCGGCCGCGTCGGTCAACATGTAGCAAGTGTCCAAATCAATAGCTACACAACATCCGTAGGCGCAGATAAAACATTTCGCCAGGATTTAGCGATCGATAGCGACACCATGACCATCACCATCACCGCAGAGGACAGTGCAGGAATTGCATTAGAAAAGACTACGCGCACCATCACACGAAAACGTGTCACACCATCTTCACCCACCGTGACAGCGCCTGTGGGATCAGGCGGGACATTCACAACAGATGCCGTTGAACTATCTATCGACGGGACCGCACCAGCGAATACGAACGGCATCATGGTGAACGACTACGTCCTGCAACTTTTTAAGCCGGGCGCAAGGAAATGGACATATCTTGCCTCCAGCACACTTGGCAACATGAAGCCTGGCGAGAACCGGTATGAAATACGAGCAATAGACGCATCCGGAAACAAGAGTGACGCCGCGGTCATTACCATTGTGTACACGCCCAAGGCAGGAACGGGTTCGGATTCTGTGTCTTCGTCATCGGTAACACTCCCCAACAATGAGGCACTCCTGCCAGGGAGCCTGATTGTCTCTGCACCGGGAACATCCCCATATGAAACACCGCACGATGAAGTTCTCCTCGAAGGAAAAACACCAACCGTGACG
>CAZEUQ010000044.1:0-8503 GCA_964515125.1 uncultured Candidatus Peribacteria bacterium | reverse complement strand
TGCAAATGACCTTGCATCCGTCCGATGCTGATCGGAAGCAGGATACCGCATCGCGCCTTCAAGTGCCGCGTGAAGGTGCTCACGATCCGGCGGAACCAGCAGCGCATGATCTTGGAAGAGTTCACGGAAAACAGGAATGTCTGTTGCAATTACGGGGCACATGCACGCCATGGCTTCTAGGAGTGGCAAGCCAAAGCCTTCATCAAGCGTTGCCGTGACGTACGCGAATGCGGAAGAAAGAAGAGTAGGAATATCCGCATCCGGAACATCACGAAGGAGCGTGACGCGGGGCGCAAGGCGAAGTTGATCTGCCTCACGCCCACTGATGACAAGGACAAGTGCATGTGTAGGATGTTGCAAATCCGAAAATGCATCGATGAGTGTCTGCACGTTCTTATGCTCCTTTGCACCTCCGATATAAAGAAAGAACGAATCATGAAGTTCGTACTTCGTGCGAATGATTGCCTGTTCCTCCTGGGTACGCGGCGTGAACTCCGTAGAGACCCCCAGAGGAATCATGGAGAGTTTTTTTCGAAGCCCGGGGCCGAAGAGATCAACCAGTCCGTACTCGGTTGCCTTGCTGATCGTCAGTACTGCTTTCGCTTTCCGGACTGCTCGCGAAAAGAGAATGCGATACACAGCACGCTTAAAAAATGACGCTTGATTGGGAAAGCGATGGAGAATCACATCATGGACCGTGACGATAAAGGGAACTCTGCAGAAAAATGGCACATTGAACTGTGGTGCGAAGAGAAGATCTGCCTTGAGAGATCGAAGCGCACGGGGCACTGTCCAATGCTCCGAGAGGGAATAATGTTTGGAAGAGATGATGATGCGAGGAATATGCGGCGGGAGAGACAGAGCCCATGCTTCTGCCTGCGGAGAGACAATGACTCCGTACATCCAGGGATCACTGCGTTTGAGAAGGCAGGAAGCCACTTCCCGCGTAAAGCGACCGATGCCGGCAGGCAGGTGCGCGAACCGACAATCAATTGCAACGAGCGACATAGGTGTAGCATAGCGAAGTGACGATCGCCGAGGCACTGAAAAATGCAGGCATCGATGCCATTGACGCAGAGCTCCTGCTTGCAGATGCTCTTGCAGTTCCGCGAACGGTGCTCCTCGCCCGTGCGTACGAAGCATTTTCGGAAGGAGTGAACGAGTGTTTTCAGGAACAATGCGCACGAAGAAAAAAGGGGGAACCACTTGCGTACATTCGTTTAAAGCAAGAATTTTATGGCCGTACATTCTTTGTGGATCCCTCTGTCCTCATTCCGCGTCCTGCAACGGAGGGTCTTCTCGATCTCACCGTTTCTTCCATCGCATCATTAACACCTCATCAGAAAGAGATTGATGCAGGGATCCTTGGTGCATCGTGGATCCTCAAGAAGAAACCCCCAACGACGATCGTGGATATCGGAACAGGAAGCGGCGCCATTGCCGTCACGCTTGCACGCCTTCTTCCTTCCATGAAGATCATCGCAACAGATACTTCCGTGGATGCACTACAGGTTGCTGTGCGTAACGCATGGACGGAAGGTGCCATGCTGGATGTCCGTGTGGGATCACTCCTAGAACCCGTCATGGATCTTTCAGAACCCTTCTTCGTTGTGAGTAATCCGCCCTACATTCCAGAAGGAGAGACGCTTATGAAGGATGTTTTTGACTTTGAACCACATGAAGCATTGTTTGCAGGAAAGGATGGGCTTTCTGTCATTCGTCCTTTGATTGAGCAATGTAAGAAGCATCCTTTCTGCACAGGACTTGCACTGGAGTTTAGGAAAGATCAAAAGGATACGATCGATTCGTTTTTTTAAGTCTCCTCTGGTACGATTGGCGCGTGGACAAGCTCCTAAAAGCCCTCGGCCCGGTGACAGCAGTCATTGGGGCACAGTGGGGAGATGAAGGAAAGGGCAAAGTCATCGATATCCTTACGGAGCATTTTGACGTGATTGCGCGTGCCTCGGGTGGTGCAAATGCAGGTCATACGATTGTCGTCGACGGCACAAAGCATGTCTTTCATCTGCTCCCAGCAGGCTCACTCCATCCAAAAAAGCCGATTTTCCTGGGGGCTGCCATGGTCATCCATGTACCGACGTTGCTGGAAGAAATTGAAACGTTAGAGCAGGCAGGCATACCCGTTCTCAATCGATTAACAATTTCCGGTTCCGCACACATCGTCTTTGAGTTCCATAAAGCAATTGATGGCGCACTGGAAGAGGAACGAGGGAAGAAAGGATCGAGCATAGGAACCACCAAGCGCGGCATTGGCCCTGCATACATGGAGAAAGCAGAACGACGAGGAGTGCGTATGGAATCACTCAAGAATTTCGACCAAGCAGCGCTCCGTACGATGTTGCAGGATCGAAGTGTTCAACTGAAGAAGCGCTACGATGTGCCCATCAATATCGATGAGGAACTCGCGCATTTGGAAGCAGCCGCGAAGAGACTTTCTGGATGTATCGATACAGAGAGAATTTCGTCCCTGCACAAACACATGAAAAAAAGAATCCTCATTGAAGGAGCGCAAGCGACACTGCTGGATCTTGACCATGGAACGTATCCGTATGTGACATCCAGCAATACAACCGTTGCAGGAGCACTGCAGGGACTGGGCCTTCCGCCAACGCTCCTCACGGGTTCTATCGGCGTTGCGAAAGCGTACTGCACGCGTGTAGGTGGTGGAGACTTCCTCACAGAGGTGACCGGCGAACGCGGTGACCGTCTACGCGAGCGGGGAGGGGAGTATGGCGCGACGACAGGCCGTCCACGGCGTTGTGGGTGGCTTCATCTGCCCGACCTCGCCGTTGCAGCTGCTATCAACGGTTTTACATGTTGGAACATTACAAAGCTGGATGTGCTGGATGAAGAAGAGATGATTCCGGTGGGGATTGATGAAAAGAATGGAAAGCCGGTATATCAAGAAGTAGCAGGATGGAAAACATCGACGGTTGGCATCACATCGTTTGAAAAACTCCCAGCGCAGGCCCAGAAGTTCATTGCATTCATTGAGGAAAAGACGGGTATTCCGGTGTCGCTCGTTGGAACGGGACCAAAGAGGGAGGATATGATTGTGCGGTAAAATTCCAATGCAGAAGAGCCAAAGAATCAAACAATGTGGCAGATCGGTGTACAACTTCCATTTTAAAACGCGGTTGACGATTTTGTTTGACAATATAGATTAAAGTTGTAATATCTCACTTGTGAAAAAATCGTCTCAGAAATCTAAATTGGCAGAGCAAGTACCCGTTGAAGCAGATCTCATGACGTGTACTGACTTTTCTATAGAACTTGGAAGTTGTCGGGCAGAAATAGAACAGTTTCGTAAGCATATGCGACAGAGTGTGAAAATAGTGCTCAATGAACTTGCTGGTCGTTCGTTTAGAGATTTGGCCGAACGACAGATGGTTACCAAGCAGATCAGAGAGATACTCGATCTAGCTGGTTTGCGAATCAAGTGTCCACATTGCGGACAGCCCGCAACTATCCGATGTTACGATCTTCGATCCGGAAGCAAACAGGGGTCTTTTCAATTCGAGCACACGGGCAGTCGACCCACCCGACATGGGGGACTCTCCACCTTCCCCTCTGAACTAGCTTTGGTCGAAAAGCCTCCGGCTCGCACGCGGGGGCGCCGCCCAAGCCAGCGCGAAAGCTCGTAAACCTTGAAAACGCCTTCATTTGACGCTCATTGGAACGGGACCAAAGAGGGAGGGAATGATTGTGAAGTAGATTTGTAAGCCAGAATTGATCTCGCGCCTTCTTCTTCAAAAAATCGTTGTAAGCAGGTGTGATGATCTCAGCACGGACTATGTTTTGTTGTCTATGGTGAATCGCCCGTGGCAAGCGATCAAATTGTTCCGTCGAGAGATGCGTTTCTGAACACTTACTCGGCTCTATCCTGAAACTGCTCTTGACAATCTACAAGCCATCTCGTTGCATTGGCGAGCATCTCACGTGACGCATCAATCACTACCGCGATTCCGTTCAAACGAGATTCGATGTCGCGCGATGCTTTCTCGGCTTGATAAAGAGCTTGCGAAAGCTCAGCTTGGCTAGATGTCATCTTCGATACGATCTGTGTAAACCTTTGGTCAAATTCTTCTAACAAAAAAATGCTCTCAATTCGGCTCTCAATCTCTCTTAAATCTCTCACAAGGCTGTCAAGTCGACTCGCAATCAGTTCTTCCGACTGTCTTTCTTCTGCATCGGGACTAAAGACAGTTTGTCGATCGTCTTCCGGGGAAGTTTGTTCTGGTGAGTCGTTCATGAACCAGATTATGCTCGTACCGGAGAAATTTCGTCAACAGTGCCCATTGAAATGGGATGTCCCTCACAACGAATCCCCCCACTTCAACTTACTGCGAAGTGTTTCGAAGAAGGTGTCTTTTTTTCTTCGAAGGAACTTCACCGTTTTTCCGTCGGAGAGAGCTCGAACAATGTCGCCACGTCGAAGAGCGATGTACGTTTGGCCGTCGAAGGTCAGACTTACTTCTAAATCGCGGTATTTGTTTTCCTTTGTTCTCACTTCAATTGCAATTTCTAAGTCCGATGGAACGATAAGAGGCCTCTGGGAGAAGCTATGGGGATTGATGGGTGTGAGGATGGTGGAACTCATACGAGGATGCACAATGGGGCCTCCTGCTGCCAGAGAATAGGCTGTAGAGCCTGTGGGGGTTGCAATAATCACACCGTCCGCACGGAAGACCGTGAGGGGCTCTCCGTCAATCAATGCATGCAAGTCCATCAACCGTGAGATGGCTCCCTGTGAGATAACTGCTTCATTAAGAACATGCGCCTTTGCGAGTGTTGTCTTACCGCGCATGGCAGTCACAAAAAGCATGCTTCGTTCCTCTAGATGACCACGACCCGACAGTAATCGGGGAATCTCCTTCTTCGCCTCATCGTACGGAACTTCTGCGAGAAAGCCGACGCGTCCACGATCGACCGATAAAATAGGAACACATGTATCGTCCATCTCACGAATAGCACGGAAGATGGTTCCATCTCCACCAATGACAACGAGGAGATCCAAATCGGATATTTTTGTATAGCACGGTGTGCCTTTTAACTGTGCAATAACACAACGCTTTTTATCGAGAAAAATCTGCGCACCGCTGTCTTTCAAAATGGAAACAACGTGCATAATCGCCTTATCCCGATCCTTTAAATTGCTATGTGCTGTCACGCCAATTTTCTTATACAGAAGGGCCATACGGCAGATGGATCGGGTAGAAAACCATGGTATACTCTACCTGATGTTTGCAAAAATTGCCCGCGCGCTGAAATCCATGGAACTCGAGGAAAGGATTCTCCACGGAGGCATTCTCATGACGGCTGTTGGAATCTTCCTGCCCTGGTTTGGCGGGCTCTGGTTTGGCAGCGAAAGTGTGTGGAGTGGTTTTGGCTTCTATACTGCGTACATCGGCGGATCGGTCTTTTTGATTCAACTTTTCCTGCTTATTATGACGCTCTCGCCCATGGTCGGCGGGCCGATTCTTGTCCGTAAATCATCGCGCAATCATCTGCGTCTTGTGCTGTGCGGTGTGAGCGTGATTCTTCTTCTTGCAGCGCTGACCGTCCTCCTTCGGGTCACGTTCGAAGTCACGCGTGCGGAAATCCGCTTCGGAATGTACGTATCACTCATCGGCAGCATCGTTGCATGCCTATACTCTTTCCTTCGCTACCAGGAGCAACAACGAAGTGAAGTGCAGGAACTCTTCCGGCATCCAGAACTGATTGCATCGGAAAAAACAATTTCCAAGCAGCATGAAGAGGAGCCGCTCCCGCCACCACCTCCACCCCCTCCACCGCCCCTTGCGGAGGACCATAACCTTTTCTCGCAACCATGACCGACCAAACTCCATCACTCTGGAAAGATGATGACTTTGTGTATGTCGACCCCGAAACACGCACGGTGATCGGGCGTGTTGAATGGGCTCGTGAGGGGATTCCCATTCTCAAGAAGATCGTTGCAGCCGCACCAGCAACAGAAGAAAAGGGGCAAAAGAAAGAGCGCCGTTTCCATGGACGGGATACCTACCCATGGGGCACCTACCGCAGCATGAAGCGCATTTACCGTTTAGAGGGGAAAGTGCGCGATGCGGACGTGAATGCAACGTTGGATGCCATCTTGCCGAAGGCATTAAGCCAGGCATTCTGGGATTAACCGGCGGACGTAAAACTTTATTCGAGGTCGAGAGGTTTCTCTTCCGCAAGAGTGATACCGATGTCGCTCATCGCTTGCCGAAATTCCTCTTGGCTTTTCTCAATTCTGACGCTGATGAGACATCTTGCTTCTTTATCGATTTTGATTTTCCCCTCATATTCCCCAATGAGAGCAAGAATTTCACCGCGCTGTTCGGGGCGAGCCTCGTAATTAATTTTGAAGAGCATAGAAAAATGGGAAATAGTTTACGCAGAAAGCACCGTTGCAACTCGATCGACTTCCTTTTTCGATCCGATGATGATAGGCGTTCGCTGATCGATTTCCTTGATCGTCACATCGAGAATCGATTTCTCCCCATTGGATGCACCACCACCTGCTTGTTCGACAATGTATGCAAAGGGACCGCATTCGTAGAGAAGGCGAAGTTTTCCTTGGGGATACTTGCTACCGCCAATGTTCGTGAAGATGCCTCCACCTTTTGTGAGGATATGATGTACATCGGGCACCATGCCACCGGAGTAGCGAAGGGTAATGCCTTCATCCAACCACAAATTCATCATTTTCCTGTAAGCAGGAGTATCAATGACGGCGCGAAGATTTCCTGGTGCATACGTTTTGACGGTATCGCCGATAGAAAGATTTTTCTGCAGCAAGATGAATTCACCTACGTCATTTAGGTAAAACGCATGGGCACCGTTTCCTGCGGAGTAGACGAGCGTCGTACGTGGGCCATACACAAGATACAGTGCTGCGACTTGGTCACGGGGTGTAAGGCCGATGGGGCTTCCTTTATAAATTCCGAAAATGGAACCAATGGAGAGATTCGCATCGACAAGCGAAGAGCCATCCAAAGGATCAAAGGCAACGAAATACGGAGCATCATCCCGAAGAGGCTCGATAGCATCCCGCTCCTCCGAGGCATACGAATGCACGAGGTGACTCTCACACAGTTCCTCTTCCACGATATTGTTGCTGATAACATCCAACTTCAGCTGCTCTTCACCGGACGTATTATTCGATCCTGCAAGGCCCGTATCGGATGTCTGCAGTGCGTAATGAATGTACTTCCCAGCGCGGGCAATATCGTTAATAAGATGACGCACATCGGTCTGTACTCCCGCTGCAAACAGGTGAGCGTTGAGCGACGGCCGGAGGGGAACTTTGCATGGCATAGAATTAGAGGAATTGTCCAAGATCAAGCGTCATTTCCGTCACGCGCATAGCATAGCCCCATTCGTTGTCATACCAACTCAATATTTGGGCTGCCTTGCCATCTACCACTTTCGTGGAAGGCGCATCTACAATGGATGAATGAGGATCTGTCTGGAAATCGATGGACACACACTGATCCTCCGACACGGCAAGAATTTTCTTCATCTGCGATGACTGGGAAGCCTTCTTCAGCACGGCAAGAACATTCTCTGTATCAGTTGCCTTTTGAAGAGTGAACGCCATATAGGCACAGCTGACGGTTGGAACCGGAACACGGAATGCCATCCCGTCTATTTTTCCTTTCAGCTGCGGAAAAATCTTCGTGCAGGCTTTCACGGCACCCGTCTTCGTGGGAATGATGGAGAGGGTTGCTGCTCGCGCACGGCGTAGTTCACCACTTTCCTGTGCCTTGTTATCAAGCAGATTCTGCGAAGCCGTAAAGGCATGTACCGAACCGACGAGAAGGTACTGAATACCATACGTTTCTTCCATCACTTTGATGATGGGCGCAATGCAGTTTGTTGTGCACGATGCGTTGGAAATGATGTCCATGTCCTTCGTGAGAAGATGATTATTCACTCCTTTTACAAACATGGGCGTGTCATCCTTCATGGGCGCCGTCACAATCACTTTTCGTGCTCCTGCTTTCAGATGTCCCTGGACTTCATCATATGTCTCAAAATTACCGGTAGATTCCACAACCACATCGACTTTTTCTTCTCTCCATGGGCACTTTGCAGGATCTCGCTCTTTTACGACACGGACACGACGGTCATTTACGCGAAAGTGCGTGTCATCTTCCGCCACGATTTCATGAGGAAGACGGCCATGCAACGAATCATATTTCAGAAGATATGCGCGCATTTCTGCATCCGATGACGCATTCACGGCGACCACTTCCACCTGGTCTTTAAACCGTTCCAAAAACTGCCTGTGGACATTGCGTCCGATACGTCCATAGCCGTTAATTGCGACACGCAGCATGTGCGGGGAGTGTAGGGGAAACGGACCTGAGAGGCAATAAAGGCAATAGAGGGAATAAGGCAATCAGGATGTTGTATAAGCCTTTCTTTATTGCATCTATTGCTTTGTTACTTTTATTACTTTGTTCTATCCATACAT
>CAZEUQ010000043.1:0-8506 GCA_964515125.1 uncultured Candidatus Peribacteria bacterium | reverse complement strand
CAAAAATCCGGCTCTTCTCTGTTTGCAAGATGTCCCAAAAGATCTGGTTGGGAAATATGGCATTGTGGACATCGAGAAGAGTAATGACCGGCTGAAGAAAGTAAAAGGACTCGTGGAAAAACCAAAACCAGAGAATGCCCCTTCCACATTTGGTATTGTCGGAAAATATGTGATTCCGAAAATGATTATCGATCGCCTCAAGGAGATTGATGAAGGTTCTCATGGTGGTGAAGTACGCCTGATTGATGCTCTGATCAGTGTGCTTGGCACGATTGATATTTACGGGTACGCATGTGAGGGGATACGCTTGGATACAGGCACACCAGAAGGTTATAAAGAAGCGGTCAGGATTTTGGGCTAACAAGAGACAATGTGGCATGATGTAATGAATCATTGACATTATCTAAAATAATTATATTATATCTTAGCTCCTTTACACTCCAGTTGTCTCTCAACATCACTTTTTTTGAAGGGAATGTCGTATGGAAATTGTCATTGGAACGATCTGTAAGCGTGATGAAGAACTCTTTGTCGTACGCGGCAAGTTCAAGAGGAGATGCGGAAAAGATGCGATGTGGCATTACCGACTTTCAAGGCTGAACGAAATGCGTCAAGGAGGTCCAATTCCTGAGTCGGTGTTTCAAAAATTCTTCACTGCGGTGGGGTTTAACGAAAAGATCGCACGTGAAGAGAATTTCGTGATTCGATGCTACGAACGCCTCACACTTCTGCGAACGAGCGAAAGAGGCAGGCGTTTGCCCGTTGTTGCAGGTGGGGAAAATGATACAGTTCGTGAGAGATTGAAGACGAAAGTTTTCAAGATTCTCCCGCGTAGCGCATCGGACGAGATGATCGACGAAGCGATCCTCGCATTCTTCGATAACCAGTGGTAATCGTGCAAAAAGGGGCACTCGCCTCCGGTGTAACAACACCGGAGGTTTTTTATTATTTCAGTTCCCTCCTCAAAAGCTCAATCTCATCACGTAGATCTGCTGCTTTTTCAAACTCCAGATTCTCCGATGCCAATGCCATCTGATTTTCCAGTTCTTCCAGAAGGCGTTTCTTCTCATCTTTCGGAATTTTTGTCGCATCATACTTCCGCACATTGCGAAGCTGCATCTTGGTATGCTCTTCTGCAATGTCTTTGATCGCTTTGATGATGGTCGTCGGCGTAATGCCGTGCTTCTCGTTATATGCCTGCTGAATGTTCCTGCGTCGTTCCGTTTCGGCAATCGCATTTTTCATGGCATCGGTCATGGCATCTGCGTACAGCACAACGTGACCGTTGATGTTGCGTGCAGCGCGGCCGATGGTTTGAATGAGTGCATCACGCGAACGGAGGAAGCCGGGCTTATCTGCATCCAAAATGGCAATGTAGCTGACTTCGGGAAGGTCCAGCCCTTCGCGCAGGAGGTTGATTCCGACAATGATGTCGATGTCCCCCGTACGAAGCTGACGCAGAATTTCGATGCGCTCCATTGTTTCAATATCCGAGTGCAGGTAACGCACCTTGAGATCTGCATCCTGTAAAAACTTCGTAAGATCTTCTGCAGATTTCTTCGTGAGCGTTGTAAGAAGAACGCGTTCGCCGGCCTTGATGGTCTTCTGGATTTCGGAAAGAATGTGATCGATCTGGTTTTTCTTGGGGTGAATTGTCACAAGCGGATCAATGAGTCCTGTGGGGCGAATGATTTGTTCCGCAATGCGATTTTTGGGCGTGTGTTCGTACTCATATTTACTGGGAGTTGCAGATACATAGATCGCTTGGTGAACCCGCTCCTCAAATTCCTTGAAGGTAAGTGGACGGTTGTCCAGCGCACTTGGCAAACGGAAACCGTAATCGATGAGCGTGCGTTTGCGGCTTAAATTTCCCTCGTGCATGCCGCCAATCTGCGGGATAGAGATGTGCGATTCATCGACGAAGAGGAGGAAGTCATCGGGGAAGTAATCCAACAATGTTTCGGGGGGTGTGCCCGGCTCGCGATTACCCAAGTACCGCACATAGTTTTCGATGCCGGTTGTGTAGCCTGTTTCCATGAGCATTTCCAAATCGTAATCTGTCCGCTGACGAATACGCTCTGCTTTTGCAATTTCTCCTGCTGCAAGCAATTCCTTTTCGCGGAGAACGAGGTCTGCCTTGATGCGATCCACAGCGCGTTCAATCTTTTCCCGTGTTGTCACGTTGTGTGCGGCCGGGAAGATTTTCACTTCATCGAGCTCCTGCAATAATTCACCTGTAAAACTATCCACTTCTTGAATTGTTTCTATTTCATCAAAGGGAAGTTCGATGCGGATGACGGTATCTCCGCTTGGAGGGAAGATTTCTACCGTATCGCCAAGAACGTGGAACATTCCCTGTTTAAATTCGATGGAGCTGCGACGATATTGAATGTCCGTGAGGAGGCGCAGCAAACGATCGCGCTGGAAGGCCTGGCCCGTTTTGAGCGTGATGGCCAATGCCTCGTAATCGGAAACGGAGCCAAGTCCATAGATGCATGAAACCGACGACACGATGAGCACATCGCGACGGGTGAGCAGGTTATGCGTTGCGGCATGACGGAATTTTTCAATCTCTTCGTTAATGCTCGCGTCTTTTTCGATGTATGTGTCGGTCGACGGAAGGTACGCCTCCGGCTGATAGTAGTCGTAATACGAGACAAAGTAACTCACCGCATTCTCCGGAAAATATGTCTGGAATTCGGAACATAACTGAGCGGCAAGCGTCTTGTTGTGGGCAAGAACGAGGGTGGGGCGATTTGCCTGCGCAATAAGGTTCGCCATGGTAAATGTTTTCCCTGTTCCCGTCGCGCCCAGCAATGTTTGATGACGCTCTCCGTCCTCAAGGCCCTTTTGAAGTTGAGAAATGGCCGTTGGCTGATCGCCCGTCGGTTTGTAGTTGGAAACGAGCTTGAAAGGCTTTTGATCCATAGAGACGGGCTATTGTAGCGCATTTCAATGCATGCTCAAATAGGAACGCTATGTATCCCCATCTCTCTTATGGGCATGAGCACGCACACGATTACGATTTTGCAAAAGGAAAATTGTTACGCATGTTGCGAGGAGTACTCATGTGGCAGCCGGATTTCCATTTTCAATATGAGGCAGATCTCTTCCGCAAGGGAAAAGGCGAAAATCTATTCTTGCGTGTTGCTGGAGATGAAAGCTTGGAGCGGACGCATGGCATAGAAGGTCGCCTGATGAGGTTGGCCTATGGGGTCAGAGATCACATCGCATGTCTTGAGGTGCCGTCGCATCCTTTGGAGCTTGGCATTCTTTGCTTGGACCCTCGTTCACGAAAAGCAATCCTCGATACGATCTTCGATAGACGACTTCTTGAATTGATGAAAGCGGAGACAAATTCACGGATTCAAGAGCGCATTCGGGGGCTATTTGAATCCTATTACGACATGTTGAATTCCTAGCCTTACGGTTTTCCGCTACCCTATCGCCATGATCGACCTCCAAGATCTCCGCGAACGGCCAAAGATGTACCAGGATACTGCCGATAAAAAGAACATCAAGATCAACATTGATGAGTTTTTGAAACTTGATGATCTTCGAAGAGAATTGATTGTGTTTGTAGAAGACATGCGCGCGAAGAAAAATTCCGTGAGCAAGAAGATCCCGACCATGAAGGGGGAAGAGAAGGAAATTGCATTGAAGGAAATGAAAGAGCTCTCAACAACGCTGAAGGAGAAGGAAGACGCACTCACAAAAGCAGAAGACGGGTGGAGATTGATGCAGCTTCGCTTGCCGACGATTCCGCTCGATACCGTTCCTGTTGGAAAGTCCGATGCGGATAATCGAGAAGTTCGAAAGGTCGGAAAAATCCGAACATTCGACTTCAGGCCGAAAGATCATGTGACCCTTGGAGAAGAGCTGGACCTGTTCGATATCCCTCGCGGCGTGAAGTTGGGCGGTTCACGCAGTTATTTTCTGAAGGGAGCCGGTGCACAGCTTCATAGAGCCATTCTTGCCTACACGATGGATCATCTCATCAAGAAAGGATGGATCCTGTTTGACCCTCCGTTGATGGTCGAGCGAACGTTTCTGATGGGCTCGGGGTTCCTACCAGGAGCAGAAGAGCAGATCTACGCCGTTGGCGTGCAAAAAGAAGAGGGTGCCGCACTGGAAGATGATGGCCTTTCCCTCATCGGTACGTCGGAAGTATCTGTCATGGGGTACCACAGCGACGAAGTATTCGATGTGAAAGAACTTCCGAAGAAATACTGCGGACTTTCCAATTGTTTCCGTCGTGAGGCGGGGACGTACGGAAAAGATACGAAGGGTTTGTATCGTATTCATCAATTCGAAAAGGTTGAGCAAGTTGTATTATGTGAAGCAAATATCGATCATGCGCTTTCTCTCTTTGAGGAGATCCGCACGAACGCGCAGGAAGTGCTGGAAGCATTGGAGCTTCCGTACAGAATTATGGATGTCTGCACAGGGGACATGGGACAGGGGAAAGTTTTTATGCAAGATATTGAAACGTGGATGCCCAGTCGCGACGGTTATGGCGAAACACATAGTTGCTCTTACCTTGGCGACTTCCAGACGCGCCGTCTGAATATTAAATACACAGATGCCAAAGGCGACCGCCGTTTTGCGCACTCACTCAATAACACCTGTATCGCAAGTCCTCGCATTTTGATTCCCATTTTGGAGCTCTATCAAAATAAAGATGGAACAGTCACGGTGCCGGAAGCGTTGAGGCCGTACATGGGTGGCGTGAATATAATCACAAAGCGTAGTCTATAGGCATGAAGTTTCTCATTGCCGACGATTCCCAAGGCAAGCGGGGCATGCTGTCGTTTCTTGTGAGAAAGTACATGCCCGATGCGCATCTTCTGATTGCGACAACCACCGAAGAGGCGATCGATGTTATCGATGCGCATCCTGATATCGCATTCGCCTTCATCGATTACGAAATTCCATCAAAAAATGGCCCGTTCGTCATCGCTTACCTCAAAAAGAAAAATCCTCGCGCACATATTGCGCTTGTCACTTCCGCCGACTCTGACGATTACCGTCAGAACGCACGGCGCGCCGGTAGCGAGGCGTTTGTGTGCACGTCACATCCTGAAGACCAAGTATTGCGCGCACTCTCTGATCTTCTTGTGCAGTGGCGAAGTCTTGATTGATGGGTGTACCACCAAGAAGAAGACATGCTCTCTTCCGCAATGCATGCTGCATGTTCTTTGGTTTGGCCTTAATTAATTGATCGATGGGCTCCTGGGCAACAAGGATTTTTCCCCCAGATTCCGCAAGAGCTCTTAGGACGGACGCATCGAAGTGATCTAAATCATGAGAATTCATAAAGTTCTGCAGTATCTCATAGCAGGACTACCGCTACAATACCTGTATGCATATTCTCTTTACACGATTCCCTTTAGAAAGCCGCTTTGGCGGCGCAGAAGTGCAGACCTTAAGCCTGATGAAAGGACTTCAAGAACGTGGGCATGAAGTGGCATTCCTCGGAAGCTGTCCAACTCTCCTTCGGGAAGTCCCAAAGATCGATATCGCTGTCACAAAACTCGAAATCGGAAAGCCTCCGGTCACAAAATGGAACGCACTTTCTTTCTTATGGGGAAAAACTCGTATGAAGCAACAACTTCTGAATGCACTGCTCACTCCTCACTCCTCACTTACTACCGTCGTCATGCTTTCCCTCTCCGAAAAGCTCCTCGCAACCGAGGAACTCGCAAAGCAGGGCCATCCTGTCTTTTGGATAGAACACGACCGCATCGGCAACTGGCTGCGGATGAACCCGTGGCTTCCACTTCTCCGGAGAATGAGCCGTTTCGCGACCATCATTGTTGTTTCGGAATTGAGCAAGAAGATCTATGTCGATCTTGGGTTCGATTCTCAGAGAATCGTGGTGATTCCGAATGGCATCGATCTCAAAAAATTTGATCCTAGCCGCTATCCGCCATCAGCTACCCACTCGCATGTCGGCACTGTCGCCCGCCTCACGTCCGACAAGGGTGCCGACGTCCTCATCGATTCCGTGACAGACATTCCCGAAGCGAATCTGACGATCATTGGCACTGGTCCGGAGGAGGGATTCCTCCGCAAATTGATCATTGATCGCAATTTGTCCGATCGTATCGTCATCAAACCGAACATTGCCGATCTTCCTTCGTTCTATTCGTCGCTCGATGTCTTCGTGCTGCCGTCGCGCGATCATGATCCTTTCGGCCTCGTCGCAGCGGAAGCCATGGCAATGGGAATTCCCGTCATTGTAACCGATGCATGCGGCATTGCGTCGATGCTCCGTCACGAAAAAGACGCGCTCATTGTTCCCGCCGAATCCTCCCGAGCCCTACGGGAAGCCATTTCTTCACTTCTTCGTGATGCGTCTCTGCGTCAGCGCCTCGGAGCGGCGGGCAAGGAGACGGCACATGCCACATTCGCACTGGAAACGATGATCGATCGATACGAGACACTGCTTGGGGCGTCAAGACAAAATCCTTAATGCGGAAAAAAGAGACGCATTCGCTTGGTATACTCGACCCGTGCGACGAATTGCCCCCTTTGTGATCTCCGTTTCGCTGTGCATGTTCGCAATCGGCATTTTTGCCTTTTTGCCTTCCGGAAACGATCTTTCCGAATACCATTTTGAAGATCCCATCGACGCCGTGAGCGTCGCGTTTGCATCGTACGACGACGATCTCCGCGTGAGCGCGTGGATAGACGGCGCATGGACGAGTGCGTCCACGTTGGCAGTGGAGAATGAGCAAGACCCGGCGCTCCGAGAATCCAACCTCGTCATGTTTCCGGCGAAAACAAAGAAGTTACGTTTTGAAGGAAAAGCGAAGAATTTTGCCATGCATCCTCTACGCATCAGCGACGAACCCGCCCGCTACTTTACAGCGGCCCGGGGAAACGTGAGTACTCCTAAAATTCTCAAGAGACAGGAGTGGGGAGCGGATGAGTCGTATCTTTTTAAGAGCATAACAACAAGCCAAATGTCCAGCATCGATGCGCAGGGACAAGTGAATGAAGGGGGGAATGCGCCCGTTTCGCAACGTATTCGCGAGTGCGAGGAGGCACAGCAAAATTACCCGCAGGAGTTCAAAACGCAAACAACGATTTCCACGAAAGACGGGAAGGTGTACCGGTGGCCGCTTCAATACAGCAAGGACGTCCGGCTTCTCGTGGTGCATCACACCGCTATTACGAACGGCGACGGACGGAGCGGCGTAGAAAGAATGCGCGCTCTCTATGGGTACCATGCGAATAATCGAGGATGGGGAGATATCGGGTACCACTACGTGATCGATGACACGGGACAAGTCTTTGAAGGGAAATCGGGCGGCTCGTACGTTGTGGGCGGCCACGTGTACTGTAACAACGTAGGTACAATCGGCGTCGCGCTGATGGGAAATTTTGATACGCAGGAGCCCACGCAAGAGCAACTCAAGGCTCTCCAGTGGCTCCTTGCAGATTTGAGCGATGCATACGGGATCGACCCCGCCCAAAGCGTGACGTTCCATGGAGAGCGCTTTCAGTCCCCCATTGTGGGACACAGAGACCTCCTTTCCACGGATTGTCCCGGGTATTACGTCTTCGGCTCTCTCGATCAAATTCGAAAGCACGTCATAAGCGGCGATATCAATGCAACCGTTACGCTTCCCGATCCCCCACGATCCTCGTCTTCACGCACGCGCACCATAGTAAGGACGCCAACATCGACTCCTGGACTTACGGTAGCGGGATCACTCATCCTTTCAGGAAATCCCCTCGGGAAACAACGCATTACGCTTCGGTATGCGGTTCCCGCCGGAGGAATTGCTCCACGCGGAAAAATTGCAACGGTTTCACGATCCGATGGTCGTATCGGCATATGGCACGAGTTGAATGGCGAGCCACAGCGCGTGACGTCCGCACTCATTCCGGGAAGAAGGCTCGCGGAAGGCAGTACCGTCACCATTCCGCTCGTCATTCAGGCACCTGATAAAGAAGGAACGTATCGTTTTGATATCGGAACATATCGATTCATGCTCACGGTTCGTGGACGTCGCTCTCGCGGAGAGCAAGTGTCTTCTCCTCCCTCTTCATCCAGAGCATCTGCATCCTCTTCTTCTATATGGACACAGCCATTCATCCCGAGGCCGACTTCCTCATCTGTTTCTTCTGTCACTAAAGAATCTTCTTCATCGATGATTCGCATAAAACTCGCATTTGCAGGGAGCAGCCCTTCGCTAATTCTTAGGGGAAAGAAAGTTGCCATCGCAAAGGAAGGCACGTCCTGTGTTGCTCTTCAGCGTCGTGGAGAAATACTTCGTTTTACGGAAAAAGAATTTGGCACGCTGGGTGTTTTCAATGGGAAAGACACGAGGACATATCGCGGGGTAATTGAATGCCGTGTGATGGATGGTGTTCCGATTTTGATCAACGAACTCCCTCTGGATGACTACATGGAGGGAGTCGCCGAAGAGCCCGATACGGAACCGTATGAGAAGCAGCGAGCATTCGCCATTGCTGCACGCACCTATGCGCTCTA
>CAZEUQ010000042.1:0-8816 GCA_964515125.1 uncultured Candidatus Peribacteria bacterium | reverse complement strand
CCAAACAAGAACCAAGAATAAAACAAAAAAACTTTTTATTTTATATTGCTTGGTTCTTGGTTCTTTTCTATTGGTTCTTTCTTCCCTCATTGTGCTAGCCTAACTCTACATGGTTGACGCATCTTCCACCCCCGTCCCTCCTCAAACCCAGCAACAATTTCCCGATCTTGTTGCGTTGATTATGAAGTCGGAGAGCATGAACAATGAGGAGCGGAAATATTGGCTGAGCATCCTTCCTGCCATGACACCAGAACAGCGAAAAACGCTGGAGGAGATTTTGGTGAATGAAAGGGATCAACTTGCGGCAATTGATCAAAAGTATGCAGCGTCCCAAAAGAACGCCATGCCGTCCGTTGCAGACATAGATGCATCACGCCGCGGAAAGCGCGAAGAGCGCACACAGAAAGAAAAACAGGCAGAAGAAGAGGATGCGGAAAAAGAGGAGGAGGTGATGAAGGAGATTGAGACATTGTAAGATGTTGGCATTTCAGATGGAACCGCACCGCTTCGTCGGTGCGGAATCATGCACAGAGCAGCGCTGCCCTTTCGATGAGCGCCGTGACCTCTTCCGGATGATCCTGCGTGTAACGGTATCCTCCCGTTTTGAGTGCTAGATCTGAAGAAGCCATGAAGGAAAGAAGTGTCTCGATGGAACCGGATGAAAGCGACCGCGCAAGCGGCATGATGCCACGCACGACAAATGGTGAGAGCTTGAGTTCGGATGCAATATTGCCTGGGGCGATGTTTTCCTGCAGTGCTGTCCACACCAGTACCAACTTCTTCACCATATCCAGAAGAATCACCCACAACCCGTAGGGATCTTCTCCTCGTTCCATCTGCTCACGAAAGTACGTGAGGGCACCGTGTACGTTTCCCTCCCCGAGCAAATTGGTGAATCCCCAAATGATGCGCTCTCCCGAAGGAATGACATACGTGATGACCGCTTCACGATCGATCGGTTTTCTCGTGAGGGCCAACTTCGCAAGTTCCGACGAAAGCATCCACTGGTCATCGCCGACGATATCCAAGAGCGCCTTCTTCCCGGGT
Source organism: uncultured Candidatus Peribacteria bacterium (assembly GCA_964515125.1). GTDB lineage: Bacteria > Patescibacteriota > Gracilibacteria > Peribacterales > Peribacteraceae > JALQTW01. The sequence continues at coordinate 7,769 of CAZEUQ010000042.1, read as the reverse complement.
TCTGTCAGTTCTGCTCCGTGACGCTTTGCTTCCTCCGTTAGCCACAATGCCCGCTCGCCCGGAGAAAGCGCTTTGTACTCCTTCGTGACGGCAATCTGTTGGAGTGTCTTCACGGAGGTCAACCGCTTATCGGGTTTAGGATCCACAAAGGCGACGATCGTCTGTGGATGAATCGCTCCGAGGAAGCGAGTCATCTCTTCTTTCTCCAGTGTTGGAATTCCCCGCACAATCACGAGGCGCTTCTCCGCGATAAACGGCATGGCCGCAACGTGATCCATCAAAGACGAAAGCTTTTCCTCAGAGGAAGAAACTTCCAGCATATTTTCCGCGCCGTGTTTGTCGACAAATCCCTTCTTCCAGCGCACAAGCTCCTGCATGAGCGCATACGTGTTCTCACCCGTGAACAGGAAGATGTTGGAAGAATCTGACATACAACGATGATACCACGCGCGCATCAAAAAAACCGCGCCGCCTCCCCCGAAGGAGAGACGACGCAGAGAGCCTGGTCTGCGGCCACATCAGACACGTCAGAGTGTGACTTTTCGCCGTAGCACGGCGAGGAGGATGATTCCTCCGAAACCCAGAGCAGCAAGGACATTGCCCGTTGGCTCCGGCACGTGCAAATCCGGCGTGACGAGGGTGTCCGTGAGGACGCCCTGTTCCACGGTCGGTGGAGTGTCACCGGTATCCGCGTGGAAGATCTCTTCCCCAATTTCCACCGAGGGGAGATCGAGTCCACTGAGCCAGTCGGACAGCCTATCGAGGAATCCGGACTGGCTCGTCGCCGATGGTGACGACAAGAAGTTCGCCGGAAGCAGGACGGTATTTCCGTCTTGATCCTCGGCGCTTTCGACGACCAATACCCCGTCCAAACTGGACGAATTGCTCAGGTCTCCTGGAGTGATGGTTCCTGCCATCGCCGTCAACGAGACGGCGAAGAGGACGAAAGGGCTTACAAGAGCACCACGATTGAGACTCCACATGGGAGACTCCTTTCTGCCGCACGAGGCGGACAAAAAAAGAAGGACTGTGAAAGACCAGACTAAAATTCATTATAAAACTATAATCATAGTACGTCAATCATTAAGAGAGCCCTAAGAGAAGCCTAAAGAGTCACTTTTCACAAAAATTCAAGACAAATCCAGCACTCGATTCATGGCTCTGCCTTGAGAAAAACACGCTTTTTTGGTATACTGGTGGGATGGCAAACAGACATTCCCCTCAGGCACAAAGTCTCTCTGCAAAGGATCTTTTGAAGATGACCGTGGGTGCGCTCGCCATGTTGATGGTTGCTTTTACGTTAGGCATGAAAACCGCCAAGGATATTCAGCCCATCCATCTCATTAACGCCGACTCCGAAACACTTGCCGGCGATATTGATGGTGATGGCGCCGTTACAAAAGAGGATGCGATCCGCGCACTGGAAATTGGTCTTGGGTACGACGTCTCAACAGATCGTGAACGACAGGGTGACCCGAATGGAGACGAAAAAATTACAATTGAAGATGCCCTCACTATTTTGAAATCTTTGAACTAAACCATGCGCAAAAAAACATCACACATGGCTCATAAGCTCTTAGCAACGGGAATTGTCCTCTCGGTGATGTTGAGCATGACGGCAACGGCATTCGCACTGGATCCGACCGAGACCATGCTTCGGCTTCAGCCTCATTGTATGGAAACAGACCGCACGAAATGTGCGCAGTTTGATATCGCCGATGCGAAGAGCCTCACGACTGCTCCCCTTTCCACCGGTGATCTTCTGGACATCGACGTTGTGGTTCTTAGCCCGACACCCACAAAGATCCTTGCGATCCGGAGCTGGCTCACCTATGACCCGGCTGTTCTGGAAGTACGAGATGTTCAACTTCTTCCTGCACTTGCAAATCCTATCCCCACGGAAAACACAGCCGACCCGCAGAATAAAGTGATTAAGATCGGTGGCGGGACTGATAACAAACTGACAGTCAAAGAAGCAGCCATTGCGCGCATCACCATGTCGGTGAAGAGTGATGCTGCCAATACCGAGATCTCCTTTGCGCAATTTAAGGAAGATGGAACGGGACTCACAGGTGTGTTAAGTAACGATCAATCGGTCCCTTCCCTTCTCACAATCGAGCCTGCAAAGCTTTCCGTTGTCATGAAAAATGCCGGAACTGTTTCTTCCATCAGCTCCAGTTCGTCTGTCGCCTCGATGAACTCCGCGATGAGTTCTTCCGTGACTTCCATAACGACGGGAACATCCGGAGAATCGACCTTTACAAAACTGCAAGTCCAGAACACGCGTGTCACGTCGAGTGATACGTCCCTCTTTGTAGGATGGGACGCACTCAAGTCCTCTGAACTGATTGGCTATAACGTGTACTACGGAACGATCTCAGGGCGCTACATTCAGCGTCGCACGCTCAATAAGGAATCCGCCAGTTTGACGATCCGCGGGTTGGAATCTGGCGTGCAGTACTTCGTCTCTGTCCGCGGCATTAATGGTTCCAATGAAGAAACGGCGTTCAGTGATGAAGCTGCTGTGGTGATCGGGCGCCCAGAAACATCCACGGCTCCCCTGTTTGACAAACAAAATGGTGGACCCGATGGCAACCCTGTAGAAACGCGTGGCGGGCAGGTTGTCACCGGTGAAAGCGGCATGGGTGAAATGATGCTTGCGTTCCTGATTCTGTCCGCAGTCATTGGAACAGGCTTCGCAGCACGGCGCAATTTCTTTTCTTCCCAAGCATGAGTGATTCCATGGACAACGCATGGCGTTCTATAACGGATGAGGGAGTCGAGTCGGTTCCTGTCACCGTTACTTCAGCAGAACAAACAACTGCTGCGCAGAACATGCCAAGTGAAAAAATGTATGTTCGTATCAATCCGAGCATGAATGGATCCATGAGTCTTGCTGCCGTAAGCGGCATTCTCTTGGTACTCTTGTCCGGCGCAACGTTTTATATCGGTACCGATTTTCTCCGCGCATCGTTGACAGGAAGTCTGGAAACGGTGAGCGTTGTGATGACGGAAAACGGCGCTTTTGCACCGTCACAGGTGGATGTACATCCGGGTGATGTGCTCACCATTGAAAACAGGAATGCGAATGCACAGCTCCTCCGCAGCACAGATGCTGCGCGCGCCCTTTTTACCGAACAGGTCGTACTTGCGGGCGAAACATTTACGTATGACATTCCGCTCGATACGCCGGAAGGGTCATACGTCGTTCAGTCTGCAGTGCTTGTCGGACAAACGCTTACCGTCACTGTTTATGCAGAGCGATCTTCCTCTTCATCCGGAGTCGAAGAGAGCGCGGTGGATCCTGCAAGCTCCGATGAATTCATGCAGAACATTCTCATTCCAAGCCTCAATGACCTTGGCGCAACACCGACTCCCTCAATGCAATCGTCGAGCATGACATCCTCTGCTTCTTCGCAGAGAGATCGCCAGGCAGAACAGCAAGATCAAAAATTCATGCTTGCTCAGGGAAATCAAAACGTCTTTGCACCGTTCTCCAATGTCATCGAAACAAATCCATATACCGTGGGCAATACGACAAAGCGCCCTCTGCCAGGGTCATCCTCAAAAGGAAGTTTGCATAGCGGCGCACCACTCATCACAACACACACGCCGCGCGCCAGTTCGCAAACCGGTCCGGGGTTGTGGCTCCTGAGTATCATTGTTCTTGCAAGCATGGCAGGCGTGTCCTTTGGAATGAAGAAGATCCATCTCTAAACGATAGTCATGCGATTCATTGAACACAATTTGTGTTCTTTATTTTACTTGTCTTTTAGCGCTCTAGGGGAAAATAGAATCCTCAATCTTCTTGACTTCCTGGGTGTTAGAGCCCACACTTGTCACGAGTCAACATCCTTCAGTCTAAGTCGTATCGAAGTACACAGAGAAACTTGTGAGAGGGAACGCACTCGTTTTTATTCCCTTCTCCATTTCTTTTATGGACCAGGATGTCACGTGCCGCGATTGCGGTGCCACCTTCACGTTCACCGCCGGTGAGCAAGAATTCTACGCTTCCAAGGGCCTTCAGGCTCCACAGCGTTGCAAGGACTGCCGCAACAAGCGCAAGAACGACAAGATGGCTACCCGCGAGATGCACGATGCTGTTTGCGCCAACTGTGGTGCACAGTGTCAGGTGCCTTTTAAGCCTCGACCTGTCGAGGAAGGCGGCCGCCCAATCCTCTGTAATGCCTGTTTCAAGGCGCAGAAGGGTGAGTAATCGATAGGATCCGATCTCACTTCAAGAGAATCCGGTGATGTCGAAAGGCAGAACCGGATTTTTTAAAAAGATATTGTATCGTGTCAGAATACAATTTCCGGATAATCTTCAGTAGAATGTTCGTTCATTGTCGCCTTGAAATATTTTCCGTTGCACTTCCCCGCGAACGGAGCGTCGCAAACATGCGGTGGGAAGCATGTTGGAGGTGTTCATGTTTGCAGCGGAGTGAGCGGCTGGAAGTGCAGGAAAATTTTCACAGCGACTGTTTCTTTGCTCCACTTTCTTTGCGTCAAAGAAAGTGGAAAGAATCCAGACACGTCCGCGGGTAGGAATAACCGCCCCCTTGTTCTAGAGTTGATCTTCATCTCGCTCATACGCGGGAAGCATCCCGCGCTTGTCATAGGAGGAAATGAACTGAATATGCCGCGGCCGAGAACGGCCGCTCTGGTGAATGATTATTATTCACACACCGGCGCAGGCTCCGACGTCATCTCCGTGCCGTAGTGCGTGGTAATGAACAACTTCTTGGAGGTAGGATCCACCGCAATGCCCATTCCAACAAGGCGGAACTGGGGATTGATGATGCTATTCCAGTGCGGAGCAGATGCTTTCCCTTTTTCCGCAAGATAAAAATCGAACGTGGGGCGGATGGCATCGATCATCGCCTGTGTGCAGGCTTTCTTGGAACAACGGAAGTATCCCCACCCAATGTTCTCTGTAAACGTGATGCGGTTGACATTCTTGAATTCAAGACCAAGGTCCGAAAACCAGGATTCAATGCGTTTGTAATCATAGTACGCAGTCTGACCGGGTCGCTTGTGGTCCATCGTGTTCTTTTCGCGCGATGCTTTAGACCACAGAAATGCCGAACGGTTGAGCTGACGATCTATGAAAACCGGCGTCAAATTATTCTCTTTGCGCACACCGTTGATCCAGCTGATCCACACTCGTCGGACTTCTTCCAGATCCACAGTCGGGATGGCATCCTCCGAAAACCACTCACACGTCTCACGTAAAAGAACCGATACCTCCACAGACGGACGCGATTGATCCTTCGTCATGAGGCGATCCAGAATCTCACTCACCTCTGCACGCGTGATGGGACGATGGATTGTCTCGATGGACAATGGAAGTGCACGCTTCTTCGCAAGTTCCTGCACGACGCCGTCGTACCAGGGTTCGGTCTCGGGAGGGTCGATGTCGAACGCGCCCGCGATGATCTTCAGCGCCTCCGCAACATTGACCTTCTCTTCGGGACGAAAGGTGTTGTTGTCGTATCCTCTGATGATCCCCTGCTCGACCGCTTCGCATACGAAAGGAAAAAACCAATCGGCACGACGCACGTCAGAGAAAGAAAGCGCGCATTTCGCTGCGCTGGAATTCCCTGCCGCAAGGAGCACCACCTTCGTTAGTTCTGCACGGTTCATGGAACGATCGGGGCGAAACAAGCCATCTCCATATCCTTTCATAATCCCCTGCTCAAGCAGATGTTGAATGGCTTTTTGCTCCGGTACCCATGCATCGATATCGGAAAGTGGCGGCGATGCCGCCTGAGCGAACTGAGCGTAAAAGCACCACAAGAAACCGCCGATGATCCATGTACGACGACAGTTCATCATCGAGAATTGTGAAGGCATTGCGTGAGTGCATGTGTTTGTGTCCACGCGCACTGACCGTTCGGCTGTCGCTCACACACAGCGGACTGATAGCACGCGTACGCAGGGCTCCATTCACAAGTAGAGATGCCGTCGTCGTACTGCTCAACACAAAGTTGCGCACTGCATCCGCCGATTTTGCATCCGCCTTTTGCAACTGCAGAATGTGATGAGGAACTGCGTGATGATCGAGACGATGCAAATCCATCACGCAAGAGAGCTGCCTTGATCATGAACGCCAATTCGCCGCGTGTGACACGCTGCGAAGGTTCGCTATACGTAGGAGGCAAAATATTCATAGACGTGAGTGTCTGGATGGGCCCCTGCCACCATTCAGGGTAATAGATAAGGAGCTGCGGCAAATTGAATGTCGCTGCAAAGATCTTCGCAGCTTCCGCAAAATTCACGGGCTTCTCGGGGCGGAACGTTCCGTCAGGATACCCGCTGATGATCTGATGTTGCGCGGCAAGACACAGTGGCTTTGCGTACCACGCAGAAGGATCGGTATCGGTAAAACTTCCAAAATAATGTGGATCGCACGTGTTTGCCGCCTGTGCCGAGAATTTTGCGCCAATGATAATTTTCGTAAACTCCGCACGGTTCATGGCGTCATTCGGATGGAACGATCCATCACTGTAGCCACTCACAATTCCCTCCTCTTGTACAAATTTGATGGCATCGTAATAGCGATGCGTTTCCGGAACATCGGTGAAAATGTTTCCCGAGTCGAACTGACAGGGATACGCAAAGTAGTAGATGGGGTGTCCGTCTGCCGTGCAGGCGGGATACGTCTTTCCACTCGGACACACGAGAGGAGCGCACACAGGGGAAGATGCAGTCGATGAGGACGTCGACTGGAGCGACTGAAGGTACTTCGTGAGGGTGGATGTGGGAGAGAATTCCTGCGTTCCGCTGCATTGTGTTGTGCGGAGAATGCCGTCGGAATCTTTGGATGCAAGAACGATGTACATCCTTCCCGTCTGGAAGATAACGCCGCACGCCCCCGTGCTATCCGAGGTCGAAAGCCATAATTCATCTCCGGCGAACCCCTTCCAGGTGGCTGTGATATGGAAGTGCACATCAACACGCGAGATGGAAGGAGAAGCAACCTGCTCCATAGCCGTGCCGACAAAAACAATCTGGGCATTCTTATAGAGCTGCTCAGGAGACGCATTGATGCAGCTGCAAGCAAAGGCAACGGGAATAACCGCGCAAGACCCCGCAAAAAAAATGCTCAAACGTGGCACAATATTCATGGATCTTCAGTCTATCAAAATACATCCTCTTGTCGATCATGAAAAATCATTTATGATTCTTCACTTTCTATGAACCTTCCTGTCATTCAACATCACAGATTTACGGAGGAAGAGCTTCAAGCATGTCAACGGGGAGAGTGTTGTCGGTGCGGGGTTTGCTGTACAGCTTTCCTTATACGAGAAGTACCGAGTATTCCCGGTGACGCTTCTTCTCCCATGAAACAAAAAGAAGCAGGGGTCCCCTGCCCGCAACTGACGGTGTTGCCGGATGGCACCATGGGATGCCTGATTCATGACGACCCCTTGCGACCGGATGTTTGCAAACAGTGGAAAGGCGACCTTGAAGACGGACACTACCGCTATTCCAACCTCAAAGACCGCGCGCATGCACAGGCGCTTCTTTTCCCGAAGCAGAATCTTGGAATCCTTGCTGCGGAACATGCAATTCTTACGGGAACGGTTTCGCGTCTCACTCTGCGTATCATACAAAACAGTATTCACAATGAGCTGAGAGCCATCCTCAAAGCGCATCTTCTTCGTTGTCAGTACTATTCCGCACTTGTCATGGAAACAATTGGCATGAAAAAAGTTTTGCATGAAGAGGGCTGGACACGAGAAAACACCATTGCCTCGATATGCTTA
>CAZEUQ010000041.1:0-9161 GCA_964515125.1 uncultured Candidatus Peribacteria bacterium | reverse complement strand
GGCAGAAGAGCATGCGGATGATGTGTCGATCCTGCAGATCGTACAGTGGCTCAATTATCCGCAGGCATGCTTCCTCGCGCGACCTTTCATGGGCATGCGACTTGGATTCGTCTTCCTCAAAGCGATGAGGATGCTCCATCTCCTCTCGCCAGTGCTTACAGAAGAAGAAAAAGAAGGATCCATGTCTCCCCTGCTCCACAGACTTCCCAATGTCTGTGCTGCACTCGCACTCGCAGAGCTTAAGAATCTCCAGGCAGTCAATGATCATCGAAGAAAGCTCACAGCGTTGTACCTAGAAGCCATCAAAAAATCACATATCGACTACCCAACCGCGATTTCGGCAGATATGCCGCTCCAAAAATTCCCCATCTTTGTGAAGAATGCAACGTTATTACGATCGCAACTAAAAAAGAAGAACATTCATCTGGATGATGGCTGGACGGGTTGCGTTGTGTGCCCGGCATCATCGAATCTGACGCATGCAGGCTACATTCCGGGCAGTGATCCTGACGCAGAAAATGCCTCCATGATGATCTTGAATCTTCCGACGCATCCGACGATGCGTGAAAAACAGACTTTTTACCTGCTAGAATCTCTTTCAAGGAAGATTTAAGACAGAAGATGGGAAGGATTCTTGCGTCTTATGTCTTCAGTCTTACGCTTCTATGACTATCACAACCGATCTCCATCACGACGCCTGGAACCAATTCCTCCTCTCTCAAACGTGGTCTCCTTTTCTGCAAAGCTGGGAAATGGGCGAAGTCTATAAGGAGATAGGACAGGAACCCATTCGACTCTCCCTGCAGGATAATGGTGAACTCATGGGCATCTGCTTTGCACACATTGTTCCTGCCAAACGCGGGAAACACCTCTCCATTCCGTATGGCCCGATTCTCAAGGAAGGAATTGATACGCGAGCGGCTCTCATAATGATCGTTGATGAACTGACACGGATGGGTAAAGAACATGGTTGTTCGTTTCTCCGCATGAGTCCCTTTCTACCACTTGAAGAAGGAGAGGCATTCAAAGCGATGATTGGAGCGAAAGACGCACCCATGCATCTCCTTGCAGAGCACCTGTGGCTCCTCAAACTTGATCGATCCGAAGAGGAAATACTGATGGCAATGCGAAAAACAACGCGCAATTTGATCCGAAGGGCAGAGAAGGAAGGCGTGACGATTGAGGAATCGACGGATCCATTGAACGATCTTGATCACTTCATCCGTTTGCATGACGAAACCCGAAAGCGTCATCACTTTACGCCGTATACGAATGCGTTTTTCCGCGCGCAAGTAAAACATTTTTCAACCAATCAACCAATCAACCAATCAACCAATCAACCTCAGGTCATTCTTTATCTCGCAAAATACCAAGGTGACGTGATCTCCGCCTCCATCCACATGCATTGCGGCAACGAAACAAGCTACCACCATGGTGCAAGCAGTTCTGCGCACCACAAAATCCCCGCGAGCTACCTTCTTCAATGGCGGGCGATCTGCGATGCGAAGAGACGTGGTGACAGGGTGTATAACTTTTGGGGGATTGCACCACAATCGGAGCAGCGCCCCTTCGAGGGCGCGGACCGCAGCCACGAAGGGCTGCGGCTTCCGAAACAACACCCCTTCTCCGGTGTCACCCTCTTCAAGACCGGCTTCGGTGGTGAGGTGATGAACCTTGCACATTGCATGGATGTTCCCCTTTCTCCTCGCTATCATGTCACCCGAGCCATTGAGATCTTCCGAAAATGGCGTCGTGGCTTTTAACCCTCCCCTTATGCCAGACAACAACGAACTCCTCATAGAAGTGCGTGAGATGCGCGAATACCTGTACCAGATGAATCGCCGCGATCGTCTCCGGACGATTGGTGGAACCATCAAAGGACTCATTCTGCTCGTTCCTACCGTGCTTCTCGTTGTGAGCGCCTGGTACTTTTACAAACACAGTGATGAGATCATCAAAGGCATTGCCGCAAATGCTGCGGAGCAAGCAACCAAGTACAGTCAGGGAAATCTCGATAAAATCATCAACGATCAGATGATGAAACTAAAAGGCGGAGTGGAGACAGGAGGGCAACAGTAAGAAGAATTGTTATACTTGTTATATTGTTCGCAAGCGATTCACGGAGTTGGAAAAAAGGAATGAAGCAAGATTATTATCAGGTCTTCCTCCTACTCTCCTACCTGAATTCCTACATAGCAATTTAGCAATATAACAATCGTTCTCTTACGCCCTCCTCTTGCTCTGCTACTTAAGAAGCTTCATCACATCCTCCGCTGTCATCGTCGATGTGATGGCATGACTTGGCAGGCGCAAGAATTGCGTACGGGTGAATTGCTTATCAGGAACCTGTGTAATGCCAAAGAGGTAGCCAACCTGCGCTGCTTTTTGCATCACGCGGTCATTCACGCCACCCTGTGGGTAGGACACGGCATACACTTCCTTGTGAGAAATCTGTTCAATGAGCTTCTTACTCTGTGCCAGTTCCAGCTGCACTTGTGAATCTGTGAGCGCACGAAGATCATCCCCCGTGTGGCCTTCTGCTTGTAGGCTAAAACCATTGGCTTGGAGCGTGAGCGCTGTTTTTTCCGTAATACCGGTGATGCCGACGTTCTTCCCTTGCAAGAAGAGTGTTGCAGGTACCCCAAGAGACGTGAGCGCATCGGAGACTCCCTTCACGTTGGATGCAGTAATGCCCGATACTGTGAGAACAATCGTTCCTGGAGAGACGCGTGCATCACGGCTTTGTTGACTCAAGACCAGATCATACAAGTATTGGAGCGAGACAATCTTTTTGCCGGCAGCCTTGAGTGCTGCGATGTCCCGTGCCATTGCCTCCAGTGCACCGCCTTCCCCTGCATTGAAGCGAAGGATGGGCAACGTATAGTTCTGCTGGCGCACGATGAAAACCGGTTCAAACTTTGCAAGGTAACCCGACGAAACATAGCCCTCGCGACCATCGACCGTGATACGCGCCCACTCCCCACCAATGGAAAGAGGCTTCACGATGGCATTGCGCTTCAATTCACCAATTTTTTCTGATTGGGCATTGGCATCTTTGCGAACATTGAGGAATTCGTAGTTCACAAAGTACTGATTTTCGTACTGCTTCTTGTCCGCAGCAAGACGGTCATCCGTCGTGAGCTTGGAAAGATAGCGAAAGGACGCAAATCCCGTTTGCCCGCTTGCAAGCTTCACTTTCGCCCACGCTGCATTCGGAATCTCCGTCACGACAAGCGTGTCGCCACTACGGAGTTCGGCAACTTGCCTAGAACTAACACTCATTTCGCTTCGGATATTCAGGAATGAGTTGGAGACCATGAACACGTTTTCGGTACTGACATCCACCCCTGCGCGCAATTTGTCATACTCTTGCTGCTTTGCAAGATCCAGCGTCACTGTTCCCGACAATGTTGCCGTCGCTCCACTTAACGAGAGTTCTTGCACGACCTCTCCACTCCCCTGCTCTGCAAGAAGATCATGCGTTTTCTGCAGATCTTGTTCTGAGAACGTAAATTCCTCAAAACTTTTTTCGGGTTCCGGTGGAGCACATCCAACGAATAAAACGCCGAACGAGGCAATGAGCAGAAAAGCAACGAATGACTGGCGGGACATGACGTGGGGGGGTAGTGGGGGGGTAAAAGGGGTTTTCTTCTACATCCGCTCGGGAACGCGGAGGGTTAAGATGGAAGCACCCGTGCGAAGCACGAGCGCGGTTAATGAGGTAAGGGAAAGGCGGAGCGCCCGCACTGGTTCAGAAGCATCAAGAATAGGGCAGGTGTGGTAAAACGCGTTGAAGGCCTGCGCGAGTTCATAGAGGTATTGCGAAAGGATATGCGGCATACGGTCTTTCTGTGCCATAAGAAGGACACGTTCAAACCGCAGGAGCGTCAGTGCAAGATCTCGTTCGCCTTTTTCGAGTGATGTGTCATGGAAAACCTCTTTCAACGTGATGTCTTTTTTTGCCTCCGCTTTGCGGAGAACCGAACACGCACGAGCGTGGGTATATTGCAGATACGGCGCGCTGTTTCCTTCGAACGTAAGAATTTTCTTCCAGTCGAAGATCATTTCCATCTTTCTGTTCTGACTCACAATACCGTACGCAACAGCTCCAATACCCACCATATCGGCAAGTTCTTCGCGTTCTTTTCCTTGAATGTCCGATGCCTTTTCCTCGATGAGAGACGTCGCGCGCTTCACCGCTTCATCCAATACTTCTTCCAGCTTGAGGATGTTTCCCTTTCGCGTGCTCATACTTTTGTCTGCAAAACGCATCCGTGGAACGAGTACGTTTTCAAAATCAGGAAGTTCCCATCCTAACTGCAAGCAGGTTGCAATGAGCTGTTCAAAGTGAAGCTTCTGAGCAACATCTGTAAGGATGTAAATCGCTTTGGGGTGATACGTATCGATGCGATAGCGCATTTGTGCAATGTCACGCGTGGAGTAGAGCGTTCCGCCATCACCACGTCGAATCACGTAGGGAGGCATGTTTGTTTCCTCTGGAAATTCCACAATCAGCGCACCGTGTTCCCCTTCCTTGAAGACCTTCTTCTTCATTCCTTCCTGCAGAACAGGTTCCATTTTGTCCTCGTAGAACGATTCTCCAAGATCCAGATCGAACGAGACATGGAGCCGCTGATAGAGCTCAGCGAGCGATGTTTTCGTGATCGCGATCACGTCCTTCCAGAACTGGCGGAGCGTTTTGTCCCCTTCTTCTAACTTCTTGGAAGCTTCGCGTGCCTTTACTTCTAGCGAACTGTCCTTCTCTGCTTCTTCATGAAAACGCACATAGAGCGAAAGAAGTTCGTCGAGTGAGTACGAGGTAACAGGCTTTTCCTTACCCCACAACTCATAGGCAACAGAGAGTTTTCCGAACTGCGTGCCCCAATCTCCAATGTAATTCCACGCAAGAACATTCTCCCCACGATGACGGTAAAGATTGGAAAGGGCCTGTCCGATGATGGTGGAAAGTAAATGATGTACCCCTAGTGGCTTTGCAATATTTGGCTGGGAGTATTCGATGATCACCGGCGCACTCTTTTTGGAAGCTTTCTTGGGTTCACATGCCTCACGCACAGAGGGAAGACCGGAGAGGAGTGCACTCGATGTGAGCGTGACATTCACATATCCCGCGCCAGCAATTGCTACAGAGGAGACACCATCCATCGACTGAATTCCGGAAATGATCTTTTCCGCAACTTCTTGCGGTTTCTTGTGAACCGATCTGCTCACTTCCAGGGCGATAGAACTTGTCAAATCACCATGGTGTGTATCCTTTGGGATATCGAACGTCACCTTTGACGAGATGCCAAATTCATCATGCAAAATCTCCTCCGATCGAGCCGCTAATTTTTCCTGAATGTCGAACACAGAAAGTGAACGTAAATCAGCGCTACTGTAATACAAGAATCAACAATAGGAAGCTGAAACAATAATTTGCTCTTGATCACACTTTTTCTTCATGTTTTGATGCTACTTTGAACAAAAAATGTATGCACAATCGTACACCCCATTTGAATACAGAATGAGATCGATCTTTTTAGAATATCCTGAAAAAAAGCAAAAAAACGATCTAACAAGCAATTCAACTCCTGTATTATGGCTTCTAGTAATGGATAAATACTCTATTTACAAATAATATATTTTGGATTATAATAGTATTAACATGAAACAACGAACATCGCGCTCACTGGCTTCGCTCTTCCTCATCATCATGACTGTCGGAAGCCTTTCCTCGTGTGGTTCTTCAACGAAACAAACGTCACAAGAACCCGCATCCATGGCAGCTCGCGGTGCGATCTATGTCTTAGAAGCACTGCAAAGTGCATCTCTACAAACTTCTCCTCGTCCTTCCGCCCTGCTTGGGATTTTTGTTGCCGATTTTTTGGCACAGGGAATTTCTGCGAACGTTCATTCAGCACTGAAGGGTATACAAGCGCAGGAAGCATTTGCTGCACAGGAACAAACGCTGGACCCCGACTATGACTTGCTCCAGGCATTCGCCGATGCACTTGGCGTTGATCTCCAAGATCTCTTAAACAGGAGTCCTTCACGAGAAACGTCACTCAATAAGTACGTCGAGGCGCTCCACAATGTTGCAGAGCGCGCGCAGGCACGGAGTGACGAATTGAAAGATGTCGTCAAGGGACTCGAAAACGATGCACGAACCATCCGCACGGAATTGACCACCATGAAACGAGAAGCGGACAAACTTGTGAAAGAAAAAAAGTTCGCAGAGGCAGGCGAAAAGCAGCAGACAATCATCGAGAAACAACAAGCGCAGTCCGAAGCAGACCTGAAAGTGTCCCAAGCAAAGAGTGTTGCGAAGATCATGAATGACCTCTTGAAGATTTACGAAAAGCGCGCACTCGCCATCGAGCAAAATCGCGAAGCGCTCATTGCGGGAATCACGGTCACGAATGTACCGGGCGCAAAGGACATTAACGTGTTGCAGGACCTCCCAAAGAGTCAATCTCGTTCGACCAGTTCCCAAGGGACAGAATCTATCCTTAGGAATTTGGATACGAGTGATGAAGCGTTGAAGCTTGGTGGAAGTCGATAAGAATCATCCCATGCTGGTCAAGCAGCAGCCCTCCGTGACGTCGGCGTATTGCCAATCATCGCGGCCGAGAACGGTCGCCGTTACCATAAAAAGAAGTTTTAAGGCCTCAGGAAGATGTTTTATGACCCTCTCATCTCTTGGTGTTAGACAGTTTTTGTGCTATACTAAAGAGATTTCATGGCAACTCCACAAACACCATTAGCAGCTTCAGGTGGAAGTATTCCTCCTGCTTTGAAGGCCACCAAGAAGCCCTCTATGCTGGAAACCACGCTGCTTCCAGCAATCGACCAACTCTTGGGGCTCCATACCGACTTCACGAAGGCATTGGAATCCCCCACAGACACACTGTCGAACGCAGAGAAAGATACCATCCTCCGGTACGAAGCCGGCATGCAGAAGATTCTGGACATTATTGCCCCGGCTGGAGTGAAAGTGGAACGAAGCAAGATTCAACTGAATGAGCACCTCACTGCACGCACGCTTTTTGCCTATAACTGGCCCAGCCAAATTTTTCCAAACTGGCTTTCGACCGTCATCAATTACGACGCACCGATGGAGATCAGCCAGTTTATTTACCCAGCATCCAGCAAGACCATTCTGAAAATGCTTCGTAAGAAAGTCGCGGAAATGCGTTCATCGATCCGCATTCTGCAGCAACGCGGCATCGTCCGTGACCCTGCGTTGGAAGCGGCACTGCAAGACGCGGAGGAACTCCGCGACATTCTTGCGCGCGGGAAAGAAAAGCTCTTCCAATTTGGCCTGTACATTACGCTCTATGCCGAAGATGACGACAAGATGAAGAAGATCCAGACAGATATTGAATCCATCCTTGGTGGACGCCTGATCCTCACGAAACCGGCTGTCTTCCAGATGGAGCACGCGTGGGTATCGTCACTCCCCTACTGTTTGGACGAGATCGACATCAACCGCAACATGAACACGGCACCCATTGCCACAAGCTTTCCGTTCTCCAGTGCAGACTTGACCGATGATCATGGAATTCTGTACGGCATTAACCGTCACAATGATTCGCTCGTGATCTTCGACCGTTTTGACCTGCCGAATGCAAACTGTAACGTGTTTGCAACGTCCGGTGCCGGTAAGTCCTACACCGTGAAGCTCGAAATATTGCGATCGATGATGTACGGAACAGAAGTCTTTGTCATCGACCCGGAAAATGAATATGCAGATTTGTGCCAAACGGTTGGCGGTTCGTATATTCCTATTTCACTTCAAAGTTCCTTCCGCATTAACCCGTTCGACCTTCCACAGGCCGTGCGCGGAGAAGACGCGGAAGTCGGTGAGATTCTGCGCAGCGCGGTGATTAACCTACATGGACTCTTTAAACTGATGCTCGGACTCATTACGCCATCGGAGGAAGGCATTCTGGATAAAGCGATCTTGGATACGTATGCCCTCAAGGGCATTACCATGCAAACGCCGGATCCAGGAAAGCTGGGCGCACCGACGTTGCATGACCTGATTGACGTGCTCATGACATCGGACGGCGGTGAGCATATGGCGCAAACGCTGCAGAAGTACACAGAAGGAAGTTTCTCCGGTCTCTTTGACCGCGAAACAAACATCGCGTTGGATAAACAGATGATCGTTTTCCAGATCCGCGATTTGGAAGATACACTCCGCCCTGTTGCGATTTACGTCGTCTTAAACTTCCTCTGGAACCGCATTCGCGCCGACATGAAGCGTCGCATGCTCGTCATCGACGAAGCATGGAACCTCATGCAACACGAAGATTCTGCACGCTTCCTCTACGGCCTTATCAAGCGCGCACGCAAGTATTACCTGGGTGTGACCACTATTACACAGGACGTGGATGACTTCGTAAATTCCCCCTACGGAAAGCCGATTGTGACGAACACCTCACTGCAATTCCTCCTGAAACAATCTGCAACGGCTATCGATCAATTGCAGAAACTGTTCTACTTAACGGAAGGTGAAAAATATCTGCTCCTGAGCTCCGGCGTGGGGCAAGGAATTCTCTTTGCCGATAAAAAACACGTTGCGATCCAGATCGTCGCAAGTCCGGATGAACACAAAGTGATCTCCACAAAACCGCAGGATATCATGGCGCGAAAGGCCGAACAGAAACAGGAAAAGGTCGATGCGAAAGCGGAAGCAACACGTGTCGCGGATGCAAAAGCAGCCGATGACAAAGCCGAAGCGGAAGCCGTAAAGGCGCTCGCAGATGAGGCATCAGCGCAAGCGAAGCCGATCGTGGAAGAAAAAGAGGAGGATCATCCTGCAAAGGGATAAATACGAGAAGGCAGAGGCAGAGGGATAAAAAAGAGCGTTCGTTCTCTCCACGGCGCCGAAGCACCAGCCCCGGAACCTTTTTGGCTCCACCTTTTGAAGGTATGAAAAAGGTGGTTTCTTTCTGCGAAGCAATTCTTTCTCGCCGCGGGTAGAAAACCCGCTCTCTTTTTATAGGGGAATGTTTATTTCGTATTTCGTGCTTCGGTTTTCGGATTTTTCCTCCTGCACCACCCTCCACCGTACTTCCGGTTCTAATTTTCCAGGAACAGAAAATCCAGCTGCACGCTTGTGACCTCCGCCACTAAACTTCGATGCCATTTCTGCAACA